>JASHUB010000069.1 GCA_030040265.1 Microcaldota archaeon | reverse complement strand
AGCTTGGTTATGTACTGGACCACGTCGTCAGGCATCTCGACGGTCTTTGCATCCTCCTGCATCCTGACTATGTCGCCGGTGGTGGCTATCTTCTTCGCCTCTATCTTCTCCTCCCTTTCCTTTATCCTGAGCATGTTCTGCTCCTCCTCCATGGTCGGGTACTTGACCTCTATCCGGATGAGGAACCTGTCCGAGAGCACCTTCGGTATCGGGATGGTGCCCTCTATGTTGAGAGGGTTCTGCGTCGCAAAAGCGATGAAAGGCCTCGGCAACTTCATTGTCTCGCCGCCAGTGGTCACCTGCTTCTCCTCGAGGGTCTCGAGCAACCCGTTCATTGTCTTCGGGGCAGCCCTGTTCAATTCGTCGGCGAGAAGTATGTTCGTGAACACGGGGCCCTGGTGGAACTTTATCTTGCCATCGGTCTCGTCCATGTATGTGTAGCCGTTTATGTCCCTGAGGTCGAGGTCGCCTGTGCACTGTATCCTCTTGAAATCCGCCTGGATGATCGAAGCAAGGGTCTTGGTGGTTGTCGTTTTCGCCACTCCCGGCACTCCTTCGAGCAGCGCGTGGCCGTCCGCGACCAGCGCTATGAAAAGCAGCTCTAGAACCTCGGTTTTTCCGGCTATGTGGTTCTTCATCTCCTTGAGTATTGCATCGAACATCTCGTGCGTATCCATCGATTCACTCTCGGAAACTTACATTGGATAATACAATGAAAAGGTTTAATAATGCACTTAGGTCATATAATGTGACGGTGTAGACATGATTGGAAAGAATGGCTCCGAGAGCCAGGTAGTATCACTTCCGGAGGTACTGGAGATACTAGAGGCAAGGAAGAAGGCCGGGGAGCTAGGATACGAGCAGCAGCTCGCTTACGATTACGCAAAGAAGTTCGCAAAGCTGGACGAGGGCAAGTCAAAGAAGATGCGGAAGGAGCTAGAAGAGCTGGGGCTCAGCGCAAAGGGCGCCACCAAGGTGGTCGACATCATGCCCCTGGACATCACCCAGCTCAAGCAGGTACTTATTATAGAAAAGAAGACAGTCGAAGACGACGTTGTCACAAAGGCCCTGGCCGTAGTGGAGAGCTACAGGGGCAAGTAAGTCCGACTGTTTTGGTGTTTTTATGGAGATGGAGCAGCATAAAGGAGGGGATTTGGAGGAATACGCTGTAGTCCTAGACTATCTCCCTACCGGAAGATCCTTCTCCGCGAAGTCAGAGCCGCTGGTGCAGCTCATGGGGGAGAACAAGTTCACGCTCCTTGAGGCGATACCGAAGGGTCCTGCCCTGAAGGTCGGCGAGCGCGTCTACATAGGCAAGGGCGAGCGCGACAAGATATCGCTGATCAAGTCAAGGATAAAGTACGAGGAGCTCACGGAGGGCGCTAAGAAGGAGATAGTCAACGTCATATCTGAGATAATCAAGAAGAACGAGGCGAAGTTCGTGGAGCTGTTCAACAACGCAGGCCCGCTCAACATAAGGATGCACTCGCTAGAGCTGCTGCCGAGCGTTGGCAAGAAGCACCTCACAGCCATACTCGACGCTAGGGACCAGAAGAAGTTCGAGTCCTTCGCAGACATAACGGCGCGCGTGCCGCTGCTGCAGGACCCGGTCAAGCTGCTCGCGGAGCGCGTCCTCGTCGAGCTGAAGGGCGAGTCGAGGTTCTACGTATTATCAAGGCCATACTCCAAGCACATGGAGGAACAGCACAGGTAACGGGGTGCCCTATTGGCAAGCCAGGATGTGGAGATAGAGATAAAGTTGCCTCTCCTCAACGAGGAAAAGGTAGTCGAGTTCTTGGAAGCAAAGTCAAAACCGAAGGCGAAAGGTATCGTGCAGAGGGACACCTACTTCAACCACCCCTCAAGGGACTTCCTCAGCCCGAAGCACCCTTCAGAGTGGCTCAGGGTCAGGGAGGCGAAGAACGGAGCTTCGATAACGTTCAAGCACTACAAGCCAGAGGGCGCTGCCGTGCACGACTACGCCGACGAGTTCGAGACGCACGTGGAGAGCGCAGAGCAGATCAAGAAGATCCTGCTGAACCTCGGCTTCAGAGAGCTCGCCGTCGTGGACAAGTCCAGGGACACATGGGAGTTCAAAGACACGGAGATAGCCATAGACAAGGTCGAGGGACTGGGCCGGTTCATCGAGGTCGAGGCGCTGAAGCACTTCGATGACCCGAAGGAGTGCAGGAAGTACCTGTACTCGGTGCTCAAGGAACTGGGCGCGGAGTGCGGGCCCGAAGAGGTTTACGGGTATCCCTACATGATTCTAAAGAAGAACGGATATGCGTTTGGTGGCAAGGCATGACTGAAAAGGTGTACCTCGTCGATTCATATGCGAAGGAGCTCGAGGCGACGGTAACCAGGGCAGAGAGCAACCAGCTCGTCCTCGACCGGACGATATTCTACCCAGCGGGCGGCGGACAGCCAGATGATACGGGCATGATAACGGTCAACGGCGCAGAATACAGGGTCACTGGGCTCAAGAAGGAAGGCGATGACGTAGTGCACATCCTTGACAGAAACGTCGACGCAAAGCCCGGCGATGCCGCAAGATGCGCGATAGACTGGAACCGGAGGTATGCATGCATGAGGCTGCACACGGCGCTGCACACGCTCGACGGAGTCATCGAGGTCTACTACGGTTCTGGCATGATAACCGGAGGCCAGATATATCCCGAGCGCGCAAGGATAGACATAGACATGCCGGACCTGAGCAGAGAGAAGGTGCAGGAGATACTCGACAAGACGAATGCGGTCGCCAAGGAAGGGCACAGGATAAACTGCAGGGAGATAAGCGTCGAGGAGGCCGCGAAGGCGACCCGCCTTGCCCGGACGGAACCTGGCAGGAAGCTGCTGGAGACCCTCAAGCGGGTCAGGGTGGTCGAGATAGAAGGCGTCGACACGCAGGCTGACGGCGGTACGCACGTCGCGAACACGAGCGAGTTGGGCACGATAACTCTCAGCAACTACGAGAACAAAGGCACAAGGAGGAAGCGCATAGAGATCATGCTTAAGTGATATGATGGATTATCTGGGACATGACACGAAGGCAAGGCTGATGTTCGTGACGAACCTCGGGCTCATCACCACCAACGGACCGAACGGCTACAACATAATGACGTGCGAATGGACGCACCACGTCTCCTATTCGCCATCGATAGTGCAGGTAAACGTGCACGGAGGGAACGCCACGGCCGAGAACATAATCGCATCGAAGGAGTTCGGCATCAGCCTCGCTGCCGATGACCAGAACATGGTCTGTAGCATAGGTGGCTGGGAGAGCGGAAAGCTGGTCGACAAGATAGGCATGCTCAAGGAGCTCGGCGTGCCCATGCACAAGGCGAAGAAGATAGACGCCTGGATTGTCGACGGAAGCCCGCTGGTCATGGAATGCAAGCTGAAGGAGTACAAGCAGCTGGGAGACCATGTCTGCTTCATAGGCGACGTGGTCTACGCCACGGAGAACGAGAGCATAAAGCCCTTGATACGTTACAACAGGCACTACTTCAAGCTGGGGGAACAGGTGCAGAAGCCCGACGACACGGCGTTCGCGAAGCTCGATAAACTAGCAGAAAAGCATTCTAAGAAGAATTAGTCAGGCCCTTTCCAGGTGCATCTGCGGCACTGCGAGCGACGCGGTTAGTGCCGTTTTGTACATTTCCACAAGCTACTTTATATACGACAATCCATCCATCCTATGCAAATACGATAGCATACATCTGGTGAAGCAGTGCCACCCATAGTTAGATCGCCGCCAAAGCAGCCACAAAGCGGCGTAAACATAGGCCAAGAGGCGAAACCGCCGGCTCTTAAAACGAAGTCACCAAAACGTCTCCCACCAGTGCTGTGGTCTAATAATGAATTCGTGACTGCGGCTAGGGATGCCATACGGAAGCAGCTCCTCGGCGACGACCCCAACAGGTCCATTTCAGAAATATCAACCGA
The DNA here is from genome assembly GCA_030040265.1 of Microcaldota archaeon. Taxonomy (GTDB): domain Archaea; phylum Micrarchaeota; class Micrarchaeia; order Micrarchaeales; family CABMGC01; genus JAKAWC01. The sequence continues at coordinate 39,953 of JASHUB010000069.1, read as the reverse complement.
GGACAGTAGAGACGTCTCCATAACCCACAACGACGTGACCTACAAACTCACCTTCGTTGGACTTATCGCAAGTCTGAAAAATTCCGGGATAGAGGGCATCAACTCCCTTTCAGAAGCCAGAGACTTCCTTTCCGGTAACAAATCAAGGATGGTTCTCCCATCAGCGCTCTGGTCCGATGACAAATTCGTAGATGCCGTAAGGGATGCGATACGCCAGCAGCTCCTTGATGGCAATCCAGACAGATCAATATCCGAACTCTCCACAAATGATCGCAGGGAGGTCGCCATAACCCACAACGATGTGACCTACAAACTAGCCTTCAAGGGAATTCTCCGAAGCATATGTTCTGGCATAGAAGGCATCACCTCTCCTCCAGAAGCCAGAGATTTCCTTTCAGGTAATAAATCAAGGGCACGTCTCTCACCAGCGCTCTGGTCCAATGACAAATTCGTAGATGCCGTAAGGGACGCAATACGCCGGCAACTCCTTGATGGCAATCCAGACAGATCAATATCCGAACTCTCCGTAGGTGATAACAGGGAGGTTCCCGTAACCTACAACGACGTGACCTACAAACTCACCTTTCATGGAATTCTCCAAAGCCCGGTAACGTTTGGCATAAAAGGCATCACCTCTACCACAGAAGCCAGGGATTTCCTTTCCGGCAATAAATCAAGGATGGTTCTCCAATCAACGCTCTGGTCCGATGACAAATTCGTGGACGCTGCAAGAGATGCGATACGCCAGCAGCTCCTTGATGGCAATCCAGACAGATCAATATCCGAACTCTCGGTAGGTGATTGCAGGAACGTTTCTATACCCCACAACGGTGTGACCTACAAACCCACTTTTGAGGGAATTCTCCGAAGCATATGTTCTGGCATAGCAGACATCACCACTGCCACAGAAGCCAAGGATTTCCTTTCCGGCAACAAATCAAGGATGGTTCTCCCACCGGCGCTCTGGTCCAATGACAAATTCGTAGATGCCGTAAGGGATGCGATACGCCGGCAGCTCCTCGATGGCAACCAGGACAGATCGATTTCCGAACTCTCCGTAGGTGATAACAGGGAGGTCTCCATAACCCACAACTACGTGACCTACAAACTCACCTTCGTTGGAATTCTCGCGAGCCTTAAACGTTCTGGCATAGAAGGCATCACCACTCCCACAGAAGCCAGGGATTTCCTTTCCGGCAACAAATCAAGGATGGTTCTTCCATCAGCGCTCTGGTCCGATGACAAATTCGTAGCTGCTGTAAGGGATGCGATACGCCAGCAGCTCCTCGATGGCAACCCGGACAGATCGATTTCCGAACTCTCTGTAGGTGATAACAGGGAGGTCTCCATAACCCACAACTACGTGACCTATACTATCACCTTCCCGGGCATTCTCGTAAGTCTAAAGAGTTCAGGCATGCCTGGCATCACACACCGCGCAGAAGCCAAGGATTTCCTTTCCGGTGATAAATCAAGGAGGTTTCTTACACCAGCGCTCTGGTCCAATGACAAATTCGTGGACGCTGCAAGGGAAGCAATTCGCCAGCAGCTCCTCGGCGCAGATCCCAATAAGTCCATTTCAGAGATCTCGACAGAGGACAACACGGAGGTTCCAATAATTTACAATTGTATAACCTACAAACCCACCTTCATGGGAATTCTCCAAAGCCTTAAACGTTCTGGCATAGACGGCATCACCACTGCCACAGAAGCCAGGGATTTCCTTTCCGGCAACAAATCAAGGATGGTTCTCCCATCAGCGCTCTGGTCCGATGACAAATTCGTAGATGCCGTAAGGGATGCGATACGCCAGCAGCTCCTCGATGGCAACCCGGACAGATCAATATCCGAACTCTCCACAAATGATCACAGGGAGGTCTCCATAACCCACAACTACGTGACCTACAAACTCACATTCGTTAGACTTATCACAAGTCTGAGAAATTCCGGCATAGAAGGCATCACTACCCCCACAGAAGCCAGGGATTTCCTTTCCGGCAATAAATCAAGGATGTTTCTTCCGTCAGAGCTCTGGTCCAATGACGAATTCGTGGACGCTGCAAGGGAAGCAATTCGCCAGCAGCTCCTCGGCGGCGATCCCAACAGGTCCATTTCAGAGATCTCGACAAATGACCACACAGAAGTCGCCATAACCTACAATGACGTGACCTACAAACCCGCCTTTACGAATATCCTCCGATGTCTATGTTCCGAGGTAGAAGGCCTTACCTCTTTCCTAGACGCCAGGGATTTCCTTTCCGGCAACAAATCAAGGATGCTCCTCCCACCAGCGCTCTGGTCCGATGACAAATTCGTGGACGCCGCAAGGGATGCGATACGCCAGCAGCTCCTCGATGGCAACCCGGACAGATCGATTTCCGAACTCTCCGTAGGCGATCGCAGGGAGGTCTCCATAACCCACAGCGACTTGACCTACAAACTAACATTCTATGGAATTACCAGAAGCCTGAAAAGTTCAGGCATAAAGGGTATTACCTCTCATGTAGAAGCCAGGGATTTCCTAGAACTGTCTTCTTATGGCATGACGCGGGAAGAAGCGCTCAGAAACATTCATTCCGGTGAGTTGGAGGGGCTCAGGGAGGACAAGGAATTAGAGATTGCAGAAAAGATGAACCTGGGAAATGTCATAGCCTTGCTAGGAGAACACCCGATCCAAATGAAGAAATTCCTGCTTTTATCTAATCCAAACCTAACCGAAGGGGCGTCAGACAGGCTGGTCTTAACCTCTTTCCACGCTCTAAATAGGACAGGGGGCGACAGGGAATCCGAGTATCTGAAATTCTCGATTTCGCTCAAAGGTCCATCTATGCAAACGGTTATCCCTGTGGTCACAAGCGGGAAGACGCTAACGGTCAAAGGCACAGCAGATGCTGCGACTCATGTATACATCGCTGGACCTTTTGGCAGACGAATCAGAGTGGTCAATGGCGAGTTCCAGGCAACGATTCCGCTTACCCTAGGCAAACACAATGAACTAAGGCTATTCGCGATAAACACTGATGATAAGACAAGAAGTGAGGTTAGAACCTCGACAATCAGACAATCTAGCGAGGCTTCCGATGCCGAAAGGCTTCTCGAAGCGGTGCGGCAGATGGGCTCTGATGCACTAGCCCGGCTCAAGACGGATGCCGGTGCATTCGACTTGCTTGTGGACGTGCTCGAAGAAACCCTGATAAAGAGATTCGTATACTCCTTTGAGAGCGCAGAGTCGAGCGTGGCGGACCTGATAAAACGGGAAGACAGCGAGGTCGTGAGACGCGGATTGGAGCAGGTTTTGGGGACTTTTAGGCTAATCCGATCTGAACCCTATCCGGCATTGGCAGAAGGCGAAGAGCTGCTTTTCTACCAGAAGTATGCCATACACAAGATCCGGAAAGCCGTGCGACGTGCAGATAGGAGCAAGGGAGTCATACTATCATTGGAGGCGGGCTTAGGGAAGACCCTTACGACCTTAGCCGCGCTGCAATCCCTTCAGAGGGCAGGCTTAATCGTGACTCCAAACAGCGTTGCTAGCACATGGGACGAGCAAAGATCAAGGTTCCTGCCCCATGAAAGGCTGACTTTACTCCACGGTCTGCCAAGGGATGCACGAAAGGCTGCAATAAGGCAAGAAGTGCTCTCCAGAACGAGAAGGGGCGGTGAACGATCGAGCATGCTGACAAATCAAGAGTTCCTAAGAGACGCGGAAGACGAAGAACGGTTCGAGCTCCTCAATTCTGCGTTGGGGCAGGATGGAATTCTAGTTGTAGACGAGGCACACTGGCTGACTAATACCGACACAAACCAGAGCAAGGGGCTTGGCAGGCTCACCCCAGACTTCGTCATAATCGTCACGGCGACTCCGTATCCAAATATCAGCAAGTACCGCGCGATGTTCAACTACCTACTTCCCGATGATGAGAGGTTCGAGAGCGAATCCAGCTTTGCTAAAGCATTTGACCGTTCGGATCCTGCGTCATACAGGGCGCTCTTCGCCTTGGCAGACCCACTAGTTGTTAGGTTTAGAAAAGAGGAGGTACTTGACGAATACGACCCAGCTATACCGCTAGCGGAGCAGCATGGCAGACTGCCCATAAAGACCCGCATGCCGGTCACCGAGTTCGAATTGACCGACGCGCAGGCACGCTCGGTATTGGATATGTTCCTGAATTGGAGGGGCTGGTCAGAGAAGTACGGCCACTATCTGGCTGGTGACAGGGAGGTCTGGGAGGGCAATCAACTCATCAAGAAGCATGCTTTGCTGCAATCGATGAACAATCCTTCTTACGTCGGTTCCGATGAACAGAGCGCGAAGCACAATGCCGTGGTTCAGGCCGTGGAGGAAAATGTTCGTGACGGCAGGAAGACTGTGATCTACGTGCGGTATCTTAAGGAAGCCGAAGCGTATGAGCAGCTGCTCCGAACCCACAAACCAGCAATTCTTACCGGCACCATCAGCGATCAGGGTTACCTGAAAGACGGAGCCGGCAACCCGAAGCTTTTCTGCTACGACAAGGAAAAAGGATTCGCCATGGATAAAAATGGTTACCCCATAGAGGATCCAACCGGCAGCCCGATGATGGCCATAGACTTCGAGAGACTAACGTTCATGCAAGCGCCGGAGCGAAAGGTTATGATATGCACCTATGACACCGGCGGTGTTGGAATAACGCTCAACGCCGGGAAAACGATCATCTTTGCAGACGCACCGAACACTTATACGGAGTATTATCAGGCGCTGAACAGACTTGATAGGATCGATACTCCAAACACGAAAACGCATTACGATATCCGAATCCACAAGATTTCCTGCAGGTACCCAACGCCATTCCTGGAGGAAATGAGAAAGACACACGTCAGGAAGACGGAACAGGGGTATGCTATCGTGCCAAAAGCCGAGGTTACAGCGCAGGATGCAACGGCATATGATACCTTCTTCGAACAGGGCACCTATGATTCTTTCATGTACAGAAGAATTGGCGTACAGGAGAGGATGTTCAATCTTCTCGTAGACGGCATCGCATCAGACGAAGATATCAACCTTCCACGATTTACCGGCATCGACACTAATGGCAAAGATAACGATGATGACCTGCAAGCGACAAAGAGAGGATAAGGGTTCCGCCGGCACTAAGCGCGCTCCAGGTGCATCTGTGGCACAATCAGCGTCCTCTTGGTGTACTTCGAGGTGTTGAGCTCGACGACGTACGAGTTGCCCCTCTTCTCGATGACGACAGCCACGCGACCCCTGTACCTCGGGTGCGGTATGTTCTTCAGGTTGGACCTAGGGACAACGACCACCCTGTCACCCACCTTGAAGTCCTTGATGAGCTTCGTGAGGCCTAGTGTCGACGGCTTGTGGTGCCTCGAGAGGTTCCTCGTCCTTCCTATAAACAGTCCATGCGAACGCTGTGTCATGCCTTTCACTGATGAAGCATAAGTGCATTTTCTATGCTTGACAATATATAAATACCTTTCGAGAGTATTTAAATAGGGTTTTTGAATGGCAAAGAAGATCACGCTTCACCCTGATTTTAAGATAGAAAACATAGTCGCCAGCGCCGACCTTGGCGTGGACCTGGACCTATACGGCATAGCCAAGGACTCTTCGGACGTGGACTACGAGCCCGAGCAGTTCCCAGGCGCAATATGCAAGATAAAGGAGCCGAAGACGGCGCTTCTGCTCTTCAAGAACGGAAAGATAATCTGCACCGGTGCGAAGACCGAGACGGACATAAGGAAGGCCATAGACCAGGTCATAAAAGTGGTCAAGAACCACATCCTCGAGGTCCAGACATCGACTCCCGAGCCGAAGAAGAAGTAATCAGGACATCCTCTTCCTTGCAATCCTGTACAGGACATAGACGACCGCCACGAAGACAGCAGCCGCAACAGACGCCACGTATATGTTCGCTGTCAGCGCGTAGTAACCGAAGAGGGTAAGCACCACTTCCCAGATTATGACTCCGGGCAACGAGAACAGGTAGAACCTGGAAACGGGCATCTTGGCGAACCCTGCGGGGAAATTTATCAGACCGCGCAGCACCGGCAGAAGTCTGGTGACGAAGACGGCGAATGGGCCGTTCCTGGAGAACCACGCGTCGAAGCGGTCCAGCTGTTCCTTCGTGACGTGGAACAGGTTCACGTGCTTGTAAACGACGTCTTTCTCGAAGAAGTATGCTACGTAATAATCGATGGCCATGCCCACGACGCTCCCCGCGAACGCGACAAGCAGCGCGAGGCCCAGGTTCAGGTCGCCCACCGCCGCAAGGTAGCCCATCGCCGGCAGCGTGATCTCGCTTGGGATCGGTATCGAGGCAGCCTCCAGCACGAGCAGCAGGAATATGGCCACGTAGCCATAGGTCAGCATGAATGAACTTATCCCAGCGACGCTGCCGTTGAACGCGGTCAGGATGCTCGCCGCCGCTTGCAGGATCACAAAAAGCATAATACAGATTCCCCACACGGATTTTTATGCATTGCCTAAAGATTAATACTCGATAGCAATGCGAGTCATAAGGTTCAACTCCGTCACTAATTCCCTAAAGCTCGAGCCCGAATCGTTCGACGACCTGTACCTGATCGCAAGGATAACCGCACAGGACGACGTCATCGAGGCCCACACAACGCGCAGGTTCAGGCCGAGCGAGGGCGAGAAGGGCGAGCAGAAGGACGTTGTCATAAAGCTCAGCGTGGAGAAGGTGGAGATAGACAAGAACGCAGACATGCTGCGCTTCACGGGGAAGATAATCAGCGGACGGCCGATGGAATACATACGCGTCGGCAGCTACCACACGATCAACATCGCAGCTGGAGACACGCTCGACATGCAGAAGCCAGAGTGGAAGGACTACATACTGAAGCGGGTGAAGCAGGCGATGCTCGAGTCGAAGAAACCGAAGCTCGGTATCGTGGTGATGGACGACGAAATGGCCACCCTCGCGTATGTCAAGGGCTACGGGATCGAGATAATCACCGAACTCTACAGCAAGCTCTCCAAGCGCATGAAGGAGAAGGACTTCGAGAAGCAGAGGGAGCAGTACTTCAACGACATAATCAAGTCCGCCGGCAACATGAAGGTCGACATCGTGGTGTTCGCCGGGCCCGGATTCACCAAGGACGACCTGAAGAAGTACATCCAGTCCAAGGGAATCGACGTCGGAAAGCGTGTGTTCTACACCTCGGCAAGCGATGCAGAGCGTTCAGGAGTCCGCGAAGTGATGCAGAGTGAGATGATATCCGACATATTCGAGAAGGAGCACGTGAAGAAGGAGTTCGAGTACCTGAACCTGTTCCTGCAGGGCTTGCGCGGCAGCGGTTCGTTCTACGGCACCGCGCAAGTAAAGGCAGCCCTCGAGGAGTACAAGGCGGGGATGGTGTTAGTAAACGACTCATCGCTGAACGATTCTGAGATAAAGGACCTGCTTGACATGGCGGACCGGAACAAGGTCAAGATAGAGATATTCAACTCAGAGGACGATGCCGGCATGCAGCTGAAGAACTTCAAGAACATAGCCGCGATATCCAAGCTGCTCGCAGTCTCATGAGCGTGGCACTCCGGACATGTTCAGCGCCTGGACGTCCTGCCTGCAGGTGTTTACCCAAACCACCGCGACGTTTTCGTATCCCGGGTTCGCGATTATCGTGTTGGTGAACTGCGCAGGGGTGCTCTGCCGCCACGCTGCGCCGTTGTACAATGGCGCCCAGACCGTAGCGGTTGACGACTTGTAATACACTTCCATGTAGCCTGCCGTGGAGATCGAAGTCGGCAGGGACGCTCCTCCAGGAAGATAAAACGTCGTATAAGCGAGCGACATAGTCGAGTTCCTGCTGCCGGAGCAGGCCACGTTCCCGTTATTGAGGGACGAGACTATGGATGGGAACTGCGCCGCGTCGAATCCGTTGAACTGTGTTCCTTGGTAGGTGCTGGTCGCGAACGCGTAGCCAACTATGCCATTATGCTGGCCCACGACCCAGTCCCCATTCTGCGCCGTACTGAACCCTGCTGGCAGGTATGGCGCTGCAGGCAGCGCTATCGAGTTAACCGTCGGAGAACTCTGCGCAGCCGCAACGCTGAACACCACGACGCTATCGGTCTCGGGGCTTGTGCTGAATGCCCCTGTGTAAGTGGCGTTCTCATATGCGCATGTGCCGTTCAGGCTGCCTATCCCGGAGTTGCAGAACGTCGCTGGCAAGGAGTAGAAGCCCTGCACCACTGTGCCAAGGGGCAAAGACTCGTTCAGGTAAGCTACGCAAGTCGCTTCCTGGCCCGGAAGCACGAAGTTCGGAGTGCATGCTCCCTTGAAATTCAGGCTCCTTATCGATACGGTCACGCTGCTGATGTTTATCGGTATCGCCTGCGCATTCGCAAGCACCAGCGTGACTAGCGAGTAGCGGCCAGTCGTGTTGCTGAAGAGGTTTATGAAGCTGCAGCTTGGGCCTCCGTAGGCGGTGCACTGCTGCGGTATGGCCGCCTGCGGAAAGAATGTATAGAATGCGAGCAGAACGAGCACGGCTGCGAGCATCAACAGGAGAAAACCGTAAGTAGTAAGGAACTCTACCGCAGCCTGGGCCCTCATGCATAAACAAGCAACGACAAGATTTATATGCGGATGTTCAGACGATCTCGAACTTGAAGTGGTAGTGTATGAGCCCTTCGCTTCCCTCGGTGTACATCCTCCTGAAAACCGCCCTCACGCTCGCCCCTATCTCTGGCTTCTTCCCGTCCACAAGGTGCCCCTCAACGAGCGGGCCCTCCTCCAGCCTTATTATCGCCACGGTGTACGGCGCCTCCTCCGTGAAGTCGTGGGGCGGGACGAATATCCGCGTGTATGAGTAGATCACCCCCCTCCCGCTGAACTTCTTCTCGACCATCTTGGTGTCCCTGCCGCACTTGGCGCACACCATCCGCGGAGGGAAGTAAGCGGTTTTGCAGTTCGTGCATTGGACTCCGGTAAGGTTGTATCTGGCGTTCGCGCTTCTCCATGTCTTCGCTACTCCTCTCTCCATTCAATCAGCCCTCCTGAACACGTGCACCACAACCGTAGCGCCGCTTCCACCAACGTTGTGCGTAAGTCCGATCTCTGCGCCGTTCACTTGCCTCGCTCCTGCGTCGCCCCTAAGCTGCTCAACCACTTCCACGACCTGCTTTACGCCGGTCGCGCCTACCGGATGGCCGCATCCCTTCAGGCCTCCGCTCGTGTTTACCGGCAGCTTGCCGTCTATCATAGTCTCGCCCTCCGCTATCGCCTTGGCCGCTTCTCCCTTGTTATAGAAGCCAAGGTCTTCGACGCCCATCACTTCTGCGATGGTGAAGCAATCGTGCACTTCCGCAAGGTCTATGTCCTTCCTCTCCACGCCTGCCTGCGCTAGCGCCTTGTCCGCCGCTATCCTGGTCGCAGCGATCCCCGTAAGCGAATCCCTCGACGCCAGCCTGAGCGTGTCGCCGACCTGTGCGCTCCCGGCGACCTTGATCGGCGTGTCAGTGTACTTCTTCGCAATCTCCATAGGAGCCAGGACCACTGCAGCAGCGCCGTCGCATATGGACGAGCAGTCAAGCAGCTTGAGCGGATCCGCGATCATCTTCGACTTCATCACGTCGTCGATGGTTATCTTTCTGTGGAACTGCGCGTACTTGTTGGCTAGCGCGTTCCCGTGGTTCTTCACCGCAACGCTGGCCAGCTGCTCTTGCGTCGTCCCGTAATCGTGCATGTGGCGTCTTGCCATCAGCGCATAGAGCCCAGGGAACGTTATCCCCTGCGAAAGCTCCCACTCCTGGTCACCGGCGCCGCCAAGCGCCGTGGTCGCCTCGTTTACCGTCACGTCGGTCATCTTCTCCACGCCGCCCACGACAACTATGTCGTGCATGCCGCTCGCCACGGCCATGTATCCCAGCCTGAAAGCGCTGCCACCGCTGGCGCAGGCGTTCTCGACCCTGACCGCGGAGATATGCTTCAGGCCTATCTGGTCCGCAAGCAGCGCTGCGAAGTGTTCCTGGTCCGTAAATCGGCCCGATGACATTATGCCGCCGTAGAGTGCCTCTATCTCGCTGCTTATTATCTTGGCGTCCTCGAGCGCAGCCAGCCCTGCCTCGGCTGCCAGGTCCTTTATCCCTGCCTCCCATCTGTCCCCGAACTTTGTCAGGCCAACCCCTATGACTGCAACCTCGCGCATGATTACCACTTCCTTATCGAGTTCCTGTGCTTCAGGTACATCGCATAGTCAACGTACACCTTGTTCCTGTTTATCGCATCCGAAACGCGAACGAGCCTCTGGCGCTTGCTCTCGATGTTCGGCGTCACCTCTATTGCGAACGAGTCGCTGCCTGCACCGGAACCGAAGCTCGTGACCAGTATCTTGTCACCGGGTCTTGCGATGTCGAGCACCGCTGCCAGTCCTATGAGCGAGCATCCCGAGTAAGTATTGCCTATGAGCGGAGTGATGAGGCCGGGGCGCACCTGCTCTTCGGTGAACCCGAGCTGTTTTGCTACGGCGAGCGGGAACTTCCCGTTCGGCTGGTGGAATACCGCATAAGCGAAATCCTTCGGCGTCGTCCCTGTCGCATCGAGAAGCATTGTGGTGGCGTTCGCGATGTGCCTGAAGTATGATGGATCGCCGGTGAACCTCCCGCCGTGCGATGGAAAACTGGCACCTTCGCGCCTCCAGAAGTCCGGCGTGTCAGAAGTGTAGCTCACTGTCTTGAGTATCTCTGCAATGACCTCCTCCTTCCTCTTTCCGATGACGAACGCGCCGCCTCCCGCGCTGGCCGTGTATTCGAGCGCGTCGCCTGGCCTGCCCTGCGAGGTGTCGCTGCCAACGGCTACTCCGTACTTTATCATGCCGGAGTCAACGAGCCCCATGGCCATCTGGATCGCGGCCGTGCCTGCCTTGCAGGCGAACTCGAGGTCCGCCGCAGTGAGGTCGTTGCCTGCCTCTATGGCCTCTGCCACGATTGTTGCAGTGGGCTTGACCGCGTAAGGATGTGACTCAGAACCGACGTATACCGCGCCTATCTCCTTCGGGTCTATGCCGCTGTGGTAGACCGCGCGCCTTGCAGCCTCTACCGAGATCGTCGCGGTGTCCTCGTCGTTACCCGGCACCGACTTCTCCTTCATGTGTAGGCTTCCTTCTATGCTTGAAGCGTCGTCCTGCCAGACACGGGCTATCTCCTCGGTCTTTATCCTATAAGCTGGAATGTAAACTCCGTAGCCTAGTATACCACTCATCAGAAACCCATCTTATATTGACGGAAAAGTATTATAACTTGCTCTTGAAGCGTGTGAAATAATGAAGCGCTTCCAGGTTGCTCACGGAGCCTTTGTTGACCGCCTTCTCGTACGGCACGCCCATGAGTATCTTCTTCACCGGCACCTCGAGCTTCTTTCCGTTGAGCGTCTTGGGGACGCTCTTTATCTCAAATATCTCGTCAGGCACCAGCTTGGGTGAGACGTTCCACTTTATCCTGTCCTTTATGCGCGTGCGCAGGTCGTCGTCAAGCTTGAAGTTCTCCTTCAGCACCACGAACAGCGGCATGTACGACTTCCCATCGTTGCCCTCGAAGTCGACGATGAGGCTGTCAAGCACCTCCGGCACGGCCTCGACGCACCTGTATATCTCGCTGGTCCCGAGCCTGACGCCGTGCCTCTTTATGGTCGAATCGGAACGCCCGTATATGACGCAGCCTCCGTTCTGCGTGATCTTGAGCCAGTCGCCGTGCCTCCACTTGCCCGGAAACATCTCAAAGTAGCTCTCCTTGTACCTCTTGTTGCCCTCGTCGTTCCAGAAGTATATCGGCATAGACGGCATTGGCTTGTCTATGATCATCTCTCCCATCTGACCGAGCAGGACCCTCCCGTTCTCGTCCAAAGAGTTTATGCTGACTCCGAGGCACTTGCACTGTATCTCTCCGGCGTGCACCGGCAGCATCGGACAGCTTCCAACGAACAGCGAACATATGTCGGTGCCTCCGCTCACCGAGCCGAGGACTAGGTCCTTCTTAACGTGGTTGTAGACCCAGGCGAAGCCGTCGGTCGAAAGCGGCGATCCGGTCGAGCCCACGCCGCGTATCCTTGCAAGGTCGTGCGTCTTTCCCGGCTCGATGTTCTCCTTCATGCACGAGCCTATGTAAGCGGCGCTGGCCCCGAAGTACGTTGCCTTCGAGTCCGCTGCGAACTTCCAGAGCGAGTCCATGTTAGGGTATCCCGGCGACCCGTCGTAGAGAAGGATCGTCGCGCCGAGCAGCAGCCCCGAGACGAGGAAATTCCACATCATCCAGCCAGTGCTGGTGAACCAGAAGAAACGGTCGTCGTCCTTTATGTCGACATGGAGCGATAGCACCTTCAGATGCTCGAGCAGTATGCCTCCCTGGCTCTGCACGATCGGCTTCGGAAGCCCGGTGGTGCCCGAAGAGTAGAGTATCCACAAGGGATGGTTGGCCTCGACCTGCTCGAAAGGCAGCTTCTCCTCCTTCACCAGGAAGTCATCAAGAAGAACCGCTCCCTTCACCGTCTTCAGGTCGGGCTTCTGGCGCAGATAAGGCACGATGACCACCTTCTCAATGCTCGGTATAGCCTTCTGCACCTCGGCTATCTCCGGCATCTTGTCGATGTCCTTGCCGTTGTACTTGTAGCCGTCTGTTGCGAACAGGACCTTCGGGGTTATCTGGCTCAACCTGTCGACCGTGCTCTGCAGGCCGAAGTCCGGGGAGCAGCTGGACCATATCGCGCCCATGCTCGCGCACGCGAGGAATGCCATCACAGTCTCCGGGACGTTCGCGATGAATGCAGCCACTCTGTCCCCCTTCTTCACGCCCATCTTCCTGAGCGCGGCAGCGATGTACGCGGTGCCGGACCTCATCTCATCCCAGCTTATCTCGCGGTCCTGCCCCGATTCTGATCTGAATATGATTGCCTTGCCCTTCCTCCCGGCCTTGAAGACGTTCTCTGCGTAGTTGAGCTCCGCTCCTGTGAACCAGGCAGCGCCAGGCATCTCCATGCTTGGCAGCACTCTTGCGTAGCGCTTAGATGCCTTCACGCCAAAGAACTCCCAGACGGTCGCCCAGAACTCTTCGAGATTGTCCACGGACCACTGCCAAAGCTCATAGTATTCGTTGAACTTCAGGCCGCGTTTTGCCGAGAGCCATTCGATGTACCTGCTGATGTTCGAGTTCTTTATCCGTTCCTGCGTAGGCCGCCACAGAAGCGTTCCTTCTGGCGTTGCTTCCACCATAGCTTAGGGTGTTGCAGGGTAGGTATATATAAGCTAACATGCAATTCGTCAATAGGTTAACCCACACGGTGGGCCGTGGTTTTATGAAGGCAATAATACTGGCCGGAGGCCAGGGGAAGAGGATGCGGCCCCTGACCGAGAACGTACCGAAGACGATGGTCGAGGTCGGCGGAAAGCCGTTCATATATTGGAACGTGAAGTGGCTCAGCTCATTCGGCATACACGACTTCGTGCTGTCGCTCGGGTACAAGAAGGAGGCGCTGATAGACTACCTCGACTCTAAGGCAGGGGAGCTGAAGGCAAGGTTCGAGTACTCCCCGGAGGACGAGCCGCTCGGCACCGGAGGCGCGGTCAAGCTGGCGCGCAAGTTCATCAAGAACGATAAAGAGTTCGTGGTCACGAACAGCGACTTCATAACGAACATCGACGTACGAAAGATGAACCTGCACGATTCGGCTGTCGCATCGGTGGCCGTGGTGCCGATGAAGAGCCCCTACGGGATAGTGGAGCTCAACGGCGCAAAGGTGACCGCGTTCAGGCAGAAGCCCGTTCTTCCAAACATACTCATGAACGCCGGCATCTACCTCATGAGCGAAAAGATTTTCGACTACCTTCCAGAGAAGGGCGAGTTCGAGACCGGACCGTTCGGCAAGCTGACCGAGCAGGGCAGGCTCAACGCGACCAACTTCGCCGGCTCGTACTGGCGAACGGCAGACACCATCAAGGAAGTCGAGGAGATATCTGGGGACATAGAGAAGGGCGTGGCACCAGTGCGATCCTGATGGCCCTCCAAAAGATCAACGCGTATCCCAGGCCCAAGAAGAAGCTGGGGCAGAACTTTCTTGTCAACGACAGGATAGCCGAGGCAGAGGCGGTGCACGGCATCGACAAGAATGTCCTCGAGATGGGTCCGGGGTACGGGATACTTACCCGGCTGCTGTGCAAGAAGGCGAAGCGCGTCGTGGCTGTCGAGCGTGACACAGCACTGTACGAGCACCTGAAGCACGCGTTGCACAGCAAGAAGCTCAAACTCATCTGTTCCGATTTCTTCGACGTCAGCGATGAGGAGCTAGAGCTCGGAGACACTGACATAATGATATCGAACATCCCCTATGTCCTTTCGAGCAAGACCATCGAGTGGCTCTCCGAGAAGAGGATGCAGGCCGTGCTATGCCTTCAGAAGGAGTTCGTGGAGCACATGCTGGCCCGTGAAGGCACGGACAAATACTCGAAACTAAGCGTCATCTCCGCGCTCTCCTTCTCGATAACTAAGATAATGGACGTCCCGAAGGGCAACTTCAGGCCGATGCCGAAGGTCGACTCTGCCGTAATCTACATGAAGCCCAAGGACGCCAGGATAACCGACGAGGAGATGCGGATAATCGGAATCCTGATGCAGCACAAGAAGAAGACCGTAAGGAGCTCATTCATCGATTCCGAAGACCAGCTAGGCATAACCAAGGAGGAAGCAGTGAGGATCGCGGACTCGCTCAAGCACAGGGAGAGCAGGCTCTTCAAGCTCAGCCCTGGTGAAATACTGGACCTGTCGCGAGAGATAGGCAAAAGGCTCGATACTACTTGAACGCGAAGGTCGGCGGGATCACTTCTTTCAGTATTATCCCGTTCTTTGCGTTCTTCTTGAACAGCGCCTCTGCTTCCTTTGATTTCTGCTCGCCGAGCAGGTTCTTGTAGTGCATCGGCGCGATCCTCTTCGCGTCTATCGCTTTCGACGCCTCTATCGCCTCGTTGACGTCCATCACGTACGTGCCGCCCATCGGCACGAAACCGAGCTCCGGCTTCAGCCCGCGCATCTCGTCAACGAAATCGGTGTCCCCTGCGTGGTACACGCGGAAGCTGTCGAAGTTTATCACGTATCCAACCCACCCGTTGTCGCGGGGATGGTAGTGGAGCCTGTCTGGCTTCACGTTGTACGCCGGAACGGTGTCGAACTCGAGGCCTTCTATGTCATACTCGTCTTCGGGCTCTACGGCGTGCACCTTCGGATACGGCAGCTTCTTAGCGATGTCTTTCGGGGCCACGAACTGGGTGCTGTCGTCAGCGATCCTCTTTATGTCATCCATGCTGAAGTGGTCGAAGTGCGCATGCGTTATGAAGACGAAATCCGCGTGCGGCGCCTTGAAGTCGCGGAGGGCGTACGGGTCCACGTAGATGTTCCTCTTCCGGTCCTGTATGAGGAAAGAAGCGTGTCCTATCCACTTGATATCGCTGAGCTCCATGAGTATCCTCCGCGAGAAAGCTTTAAATAGGTATAAGTTCAAAGGTCAATCCTGCGTTCTAATGACTTTAGGACCATAGCATGAAGGCGTTGTCCAGACGACACCGCGCCTCTGCACCAGAATGTGAACAAAATGTACGGAAATGCAAAACCACAAACCACGAGCATCGCTGCCTTCGGGCAGAGGCCGGTCACACCGGCAGAAAATCTGAGGAGATTCCTGAGCGAATGCCCAGCTCCCCTCACTACAAAGCACAAGGCAGTCACGCTGTACCGCGGCAACCCCGAGAAGAGGGTGTCCGAGGTCCGCGACGCCATTTTCTCTCTAAAATACGGAACAAGAGGGGCGTATCCAGGCATAGAGCTGTTATTCGTAACCGTTGATGGAAAACATCTCCAGATAAAGGAGAGGCTGGAATACAGGCAGGAGGTCCAACATGGCACCAGCATGTCACACGTAGGGCTCTACCACATACACGACTCCAGTTTCCAGGGATACGTGATAGTTAAGGACAGCATGGACATGGCCACTGGGCTCGTCGAGCTCCAACTTTTGGCCATGAAGCGCGGCCCATACTCGCTCTCGTTCGAGCGCACGTTCGACATCGATACCCACCTTAAGGATGCCCAAAGAAGGCTTACTGCATGGAGGGTTGCAGAGGAGCGTGGCCTAAAGGGCGTTCAAGTATTCACAGCCAGGGACCACTTCTTCGACGCAATGTGCGAGACCTTCTTCGGAAAGCCGTTCGACACGGCAGAATTCGAAGCTAACGCAGCGCGCTTGGCGAAGGATTCCGAGCTCCTGCAGAAAGCGATGCGCCTAAATGCCATGGAGGATGCCAGGAACAGGGAAGGCGGGATAGTAAAGATACCCACAAACGATGGCTTAACAATCATTGTGCCTAGCTCATTTGCTCCATCATCCCCAAGTGCCACGAACGTCGTTACAGAAGCGCCTAAGGCTGACGCGCCGGGCCACATCCCGACCAAGCCGCTTGAGGACGTGCACTACCAGAACTGGCAGATCACGATAAGGCCGTAGTCAGGGTTTCTTCCCTCTGCCTTCCATCCACCGCTTAGCGATGGAGCCGTGCCAGAATGTCGTATGCTTCAGCAGCGAGCCAAGATGTAGCGGCACGAGCGGGCTCTTTTTGTACTTCTTGCATAGTTCATCGATGGCAGCGAGCTCCTCTCTCGTGAGTTTGAAGCCAGATGCTTCGATGTTCTCCAGCACGTGTTCCTTGCTGCTCGCCTTTGGTATCGTGACTACCGGATCCTTCTCCAAGAGCCACGCGATCGCCACCTGTGACGCGCTCTTCCCGTGGGCGGCGCCTATCCTCGTGAGAGCTTCAACGAACGGGGCGAACCTCGGCTCGAAGAACGCGCCGTTGCCGAATGGGCTGTAGGCAATCAGTGTCACATGCTCTTTCTTGCAGGCGGCGAGCAGCTCCTTCTCGACGTCCCTGACCAGCACGCTGTATTCCACCTGGTTCGAGACTACGGTGTTCCTCTTCAGCGTATCCTGCGCTTCCTGCATCTCCTTCGCAGAGAAGTTGCTCAGGCCTATGTAGCGTATCTTCCCATCGTCGACCAGCTTCTCCATCGCAGCCATGGTCTCTTCTATAGGTATGGTCTTGTTCGGCCAGTGTATCTGGTACAGGTCGACCTGCTTGAGGCCGAGCCGCTTGAGGCTCGCGTCGCAGGCACGTATGACGTCGTCATAGTGCAGGTTGGAAGGCCACACCTTGGTGGCAACGAAAACGTCCTTCTTCCCTTTGATAGCCCGTCCGACAACATCCTCGGTCTGATAGATCTCTGCGGTGTCGATGAACCTGCATCCCGCATCCAATCCTGCCCTGAGCGCCTCGACCTGCCCTTCGCCATGGCCCAGCTGCCAGCTGCCCATGCCTATCTCCGGGATCTTCTCGCCGGTCCTGCCTAGCTCCTTGTACTTCACGGTTAGACATCGCACCCAACCGATATAAAAGTTCCCCCGGGACGGAATAAAAGACACCTTTAAAAAGGAGGAAAAACACATAACCTCAGGTGTTCATCTGAGATCAGTGCATCAGCCTCGGGCTTACCCAACAATCGAATCGACCCTCAAAGAGGTCGCAAGATCCGCAGGGGAGGCGGCCGCGTCTGCGGTCCAGGGTGTCCGGGCACAGTTCACCGGCAGGGATCCCAAGATCGCAGAAGAGCTATTCGCCTGCGGCAACGCAATCTCGAAAGCCACAAGGAACGATGACGCGGTGCAGCTATGGCATGCACGGATGCTATCCCTGCGACAGGATCCCGTACTTGCGTCCAAGGCATCGCAGGCGTTCCTTACCGCAGCCAAGAGATTCGAAAGCAACGCCGGGCACGCTGCCGCCGCTGTGACCGCAGTTGACAGGCTGCTGCTCCGCGCCGGTGTCGAGGACCTTGACATCCAGAGAGTCCTGCTCGACCTAGTCCCTATCGCTGCCCACCTCGCAAAGAGCCGGAAGGAGTTCTCCGCATTCCTAGAGCATATGGACGCGCGCGGCCACTCGAACATGTGGGCGCACTACGTGACTGGCTGGATTCTGCTGTTCTACGATGGAGGGGTCGTGCAATCCCTCGACGTCTTCGCAAAATACATAGACTTCATGAGCATGTTCACCGCCGAGATGCGGCCCGCCTACGCGATGCTCTCAAACGATCTCCTGTCCATCGGCTCGAAGCAGTACGAAGCATCCATCCGGAAGGACGCGAGCAGGGGGAAAGCGAGCAAGGCATCCGAGAAAAGGATCGTAGACGCCATAGCCTTCGCGACCGCCTTTGCGAAGGGCCTATCCAAGGGTATCGTGGACCTCAAGTCCATGGGGAGGATAACCTCCCTGGAGCAGCTCAGCATGATCCAAGAGCTGCTAACCGGCTTCGAGGCAAAGAAGGAGGAAATCATATTGAATCTGAACAAGACTTTCAGGCAGCCTCCAAGAGGCGAGGACGGCTTCGACGACAAGGGCAAGAAATAAGCTATATCCTGCCTACAGACTCTCCTTTTGTCACGCCGCTCGCGACAAGGTGCGCCAGCCTGGTAAGCTGCACCGCAACCGGAAGCGCCTTTTCTGCATCATCCTCGTTGATCCCCAGCCTCTGGACGTAGAAGCCATTGATGTGTTCTGTCGTCGATGCTTTTGCGAAAGACCTTATCATCCTCTCCTTATCCTTCGCGTCCTTTACGCGCATCTTCTTCACAGCGCTTATCAACAGGCTCCTCCTGGGCCTCTTCCTCGTGATCGCAAGCACGGGAAGGTGCAGTTCCCGGTTCACCCTCTCCAGGTCAACTATGTTCATTCCACCGAAAGAGACCCCGTTCATGGCGATTAGCTTTATCTGCCCTCCGAACCGAGACTTGCTTATCTTGAGGAGAAGGCGCTCGGTCGCGTCGCTGCCGTCTATTGCGACGTCAAAAGACAGTATGCCCTCGATTCCGGCGTCCCTTCCGATGACGCCAACGACGAGGACCCTTCCGCGGCCCCTTGTAAAATGGCCATCGTCCAGGGCTAGTATCCGCGAACCCTTCTTCAGCATGGGACTACTTCTTCGGCAGGTGCGAGGTGAGCTCCTTCAGGTCGTCCTGCAGCGACTCGACCGCCTTCAGCACTATGCCGCGGGCGTTCTTTTCCGCCTTCACGATGAGCCTCGGATTCCCTACCTGCGGGTGCTCCTTGACCACGCCGGCGAACTCGATGTCCTTGTTTTCGAGGATCTTGTCCTTTATGAGCTCTGCGATGCCCCTGTCCGCCTCCTCGAATTCAATGATTATGCTCTTTGCGTCTGACTCAACCACATTCAGCTTCATAATATCGACCAAGCATTAGAGATGTTAGGTTTATAAATGTATTTTCCCTTAATAACCTACGTCGGATTAGCATTAATGTTAGCATAACAAAAGATATATATTTATGCGTCAGATAGAGATTATCTATTCTTGCTCCGATTTCTAAGGAAAGCAAAGAAAGTGACTTTTATGGCAAACGTTTTTGAAGCAGACACAGCGTCGCTAATCAAGAAAAGCGCCGAGAAGCTGAAGGCCGAGGGCGTGAAGAAGCCCGTCTACGTGGACATGGTCAAGACCGGCCCGAGCCGCGAGCGCGTGCCCAGCGACCCGGACTTCTGGTACGTGAGGTGCGCCTCCGTCCTGAGGCAGGTTTACATCAACGGGCCGATAGGCGTTTCTGCGCTCCGCACAAAGTACGGGACGAGAAAGCGGCACAAGGTCTGGCACCACCACCACCAGCGGGCTGGCGGAAGCATAATCAAGGACGCGTTCGACGCCCTGGAGAAGCAGGGATACGTGAAGAAGGAAAAGGTCGGGCGTGTCATCACACCGAAGGGTAAGTCCTTCCTTGACAAGGTAGCCAAGGAAGTGCTGGCGTAGGCGGTCGCGTGCCCGAAGAGGCCCAGGACGAAAAGATGAAGAAGGCCCTTCAAAAGAGGCTGCGCGAAATGCAGGTTGCGCAACAGAAGAAGGAGATGATCAAGAAATATCTCACCCCGGAAGCGTTCGAGAGGTTCATGAACGTGCGGGTCGCCAACCGCGAGCTCTATGAGAAGCTCACGGACTGGATACTCGCCATGGCGCAATCGAACAAGATCGCCGGGAAGATAACCGAGGAGCAGCTGCGTGAGATTCTCGCGCGGCTGACATACAGGCCGGAACCGAAGATAGAGTTTAAGCACAAATGAAGTGTTCATATGGGTAAGAAAAGCCAGCAGAAGAAGAGGATGCTAGGCAAGAAGCTGAAGCAGTCGAGGAGGCTGCCGATACTGGCCAGCCTCAGGACCCACCGGAAGGTGAGCCAGAACATGTTCCAGAGGAGCTGGAGAAGGCAGAAGATGCGAATAAAGGGATGAATCCATGGCAACATCACTCACGATCAACCTGAGAAAGAAGCTGGTGGCGATACACTCCACAAGGAGGAGGAAGCAGGCCATGCGGTACCTGCGCGCCGAGGTCGCGAGGCACGCGAAGGTCGACCCGGAGGACGTGTCGATAGGCATGGACGTCAACGAGTACATGATAAGGAACGTCGCGATCCACCTGAGGCCGGTCCAGGTCAGCCTGGACAAGACCGGAGGCGAAGTCAAGGTCACGCTATCCGATTCTCTCAAGAACTGGAGGAAGACGTACACGCCTGCAGCGCAGCCGACCGCAAAGCCGGTCGCTACAGCGGCAAAACCAGGCGCCAAGCCTGCACCCGCAGCCAAGGAGCAGCCGAAGAAGCAGGACGCAAAGAAGCCTGCGGCAGCGCCCAAGAAGCAGGAGCAGAAAGACAAGGGACAGGTATAAGCCATGGGAGTCGTCAAGACCAGCCTGAACGGCAACGATTACATCGGCGCGTTCGCGACCGTGACCGAACGATTCATTCTTCTTGGATTGAACGTGACCGAGCACAAGGAGGAGCTTCTCAGCAAGACCCTCTCGGTGCAGCCGATAAAGACGTCCATCGACGGCTCTGACCTGCTCGGCATATACACGGCCGGCAACTCCAACGGAATAATACTGCCAGAGCTGATGCACGAAGAGGAGTTCCACAGGCTCAAGGCGGCGATGCCTGGCTTCAACGTGCACAGGATGCACACGGATCTCAATGCGCTCGGGAACAACATCCTTGTCAACGACAAGATTGCGATAATAAACCCAGAATACAGCGACAAGGAGGAGAAGGTCATACGCGACGTGCTCGGCGTCGAGGTGGTCCGGGCAGCATTCGGCGGCTTCACCACAGTTGGCGCGAGCAACATACTCACCAACGCTGGCGCGGTCCTGAACAACAGGACTACTGACGAGGAGCTGGAGGACGCGAAGAAGTGGCTCGGAATAGATACGACGCAGTCCACGGCGAACACGGGATCGCTCAGCATAGGTCTGTGCGCGCTCGCAAACTCGAAGGGGATGGTCGTCGGAGAGGCCACCACAGGATTCGAGCTCGCCAGGCTGTCGCAGGGCCTCGGGCTCTAGCAACCTATAAAAACATCGCCGGCAATAGAATATCACTAGTGTTTCAATGGCAGACAACAACCCACCGAGCATCGACATGGCGGAGCAGGCAGACCAGCTCAGGTACCTGTACAACGTGTACGCGCAGAAGTACGAGGCGCTGCTCAACGAGAT
Source organism: Microcaldota archaeon (assembly GCA_030040265.1). Lineage (GTDB taxonomy): Archaea > Micrarchaeota > Micrarchaeia > Micrarchaeales > CABMGC01 > JAKAWC01. The sequence goes on along the minus strand of JASHUB010000069.1, from coordinate 18,345 downwards.
ATCGCTGTACGTGTCCGCCCAGAACATCCTGCTCAGGAACGTCGACCTGATGGAGCACATGTCGAAGATAGAGAACAGCAACGGCATGCTCGCGCTCGAGGGCGGCGTTTACATAGATGCGAAGATAGGCAGCGTGAAGAAAGTCCTCACATATGTCGGGGCCGGTTACATCGTCGAGAAGAGCGTCGCAGACGCGAAGGAGTACTTCAGGAAGAACGAGGCCGACGAGAGGACGATGCTGCAGAAGCTCAACGAGGAGAAACTGAAGACCGAGAAGGACCTGCTGGAGATATCGTACAACCTCCAAACGCTCGGCCGATAGGGTAAGGCTCATGTTCGAAGGACTCAAGAAGAAGTTCTCTAGTTTTATCGATTCGGTAACGAAGAAGGAGAAAGAGGAACTCAAGGAGCAGGCTCCGCAGGCAGACCAGCCAGCGCCGCAGAAGGCCGTACCGGAGACGCCGCAGCACAAGAGCGCCATCCAGAACATGGCGGAGCGCATGCGTGCCGAGGAGATGCTGCGGCAGGACCGCGAGTACAATCTCGGAACCGGAAGGGAGGGCGCAGAGCCTGTCACGCCTCCGCCAGCGCCGGAGGCGAAGAAGCCTGAGCCGAAGCCGCACAAGGAGGCGAAGGTCACGCTCGGAACGAAGATCAAGGGCGTCGTGATGGGCGAGGTCAAGATAAACGAGAAGGACGTAGAGCCATTCATAGAGCAGCTCAAGATGGCGATGCTCGAGTCCGACGTCAATTATGACGTTGCAGAGAAGGTCGCGGCAAGGCTGCAGGCCAACATGGTCGGAAAACCGATCCCGTCCAGGGGCATAGAAGGCAAGATAACAGAGATAATCCGCGAGTCGATCCTCGAGGTCCTCAGCAAGAAGCCAGGACCCGATGTGGTGCAGCTCGCCAAGAGCAGGCACGGCACAGGAGAGCCACTCAAGATAATGTTCCTCGGCCCTAACGGCGCCGGGAAGACAACAACAATCGCCAAGTTCGCTTCCATGATGAAGTCCAACGGACTAAACTGCGTGCTCGCGGCTTCCGACACGTTCAGGGCGGCTGCGATAGAGCAGCTCTCGGTCCACGCCGACAGGATAAGCGTCCCGATAATAAAGGGCGGCTACGGCGCCGACCCCGCATCGATAGCGTTCGACGCCATAGCATATGCAAGGGCGCACAATGCCGATGTAGTGCTGATAGACACTGCCGGCAGGCAAGAGACAAACAAGAGCCTCATGGAGGAGATGAAGAAGATAAACAGGGTCACCAAGCCGGATCTTAGGATATTCATAGGTGAGAGCATATCTGGCAATGCGCTGCTCGATCAGGTCAGGGAGTTCGGCAAGGCGATAGGCGTTGACGGTGTCATACTGACGAAGCTTGACGTTGACGCAAAAGGAGGGAACACGCTATCGATCCTGAGCGACACAGAGACTCCGATACTATTCTTCGGAGTGGGCGAGAAGTACACTGACCTGATGCCCTACAGGCCGGATTTTGTGGTCAACAACATCCTGCCTGAGAACAACTAGAGATTAAAATAGTTATGAGGGCCAGGCACTGCCGTGTCGCATGCTGTCTGGATCTCCTGCAGCACTCTACGGTCGTTGTCCGCAAAAGGCCCTTCGACCCTTGCGGCCACATCTCGTGCGACTGCCTTTAGTGCCTCACGGTCCGCAGGAACCATGTCCGATATCGGCCTTCTAACCTCGATCCCAAGAGAGACGGGGTTCATGTGGCGTCCCCAGTCGATCATAACTCCGACCAGGTTCTCCGGAGTGCGTCTTTCTAGGGGTACAAATGTAGTGTTCCGTTCTACAGGCTTAACTTCTGATTTTGGTGCTGACGTTCTTGGCATCTAGATCACTGCATAATCAGTGTTTCTCCTGGTATTTAAGCATTATCCGGGTTCTGTTTAAACGCCCAATCAAGGCCTTGAAAGCGGTGCAAAGTCCCTGTCAGGGCCGGTGTAGACCATAGGCCTGTCGAAAGGCCGCTGCGCATGCATGAACACGTTTATCTGCGACCTTCCTCCAATAGGCCGTTCGACTATGCCCACAAGCGCGGTCAACTGGTTCTTGCTCAGCTTCATATCATATCCTGCCAGCACAGCCCCGGCAAGAACGCCTTTACCTTCAAGCTCGTTCCCGAGCTCTATGAGCGAGATACCATGCTCCACGACTCGCATCGTGTGGGCGAAAGGCGCAGCCCTCGAGAATGCACCCATGCCAGCCCTGGCGAAGTAATCCGTCGCAAGGAACGTAAATTCTTTTGCCTTGTCATAGATCTTCGCGCGGAGGTTCGCAGCCGAGATGCATTCTGCAGCAACCGCACCGATCAGCAACAGCGCTCTGTCCTCTTCGCTCATCTGCGATCCGAGTTCGTTGTCGTGCATGACACCAATTCTTCGTTCGCCTATCTTCTGCCTAACGGACTCAAGCAGCGCCGTCAGCCGCCAGTTCTCAAAGCCGCGCAGGTTCTCCCTCAATTGCGCCACTAGCTGCCGGGGCTTCTCTGCGCTCAACGAAAGGAGCTCGGAGAGGTCGTACTTCGGGGTCAAAGCCCTCCGCTCTCCCCTGATTTGTAATGCTGGTCCCATGACGTCACCAATGTAGACTCTTTTGTATACTGCATATTTAAATCTTACATCGTTATAGTCTAAGGGCATGACCATGGATGAGGAGGAGTTCTACCTTTTCGAGAGGGAGGTCTTCGACAAACTGGAAGGCAAACTCTCAACATTCTCCGAGGCCAACGAGCTCGAGCTATACATAGAGGCTATAGCCAAGGGCGTCAATGCCAACACATCCAGCGAGGAGATAGCTAGGCTGATAAAGGACAGCAAGACGTTCGGGGTGCTCGACAAGTACCTGTACGCCGAGAACGTAGAGGACATAATGGTCAACAACACGACCAACGTCTTCGTCTATGCCACGAACGGCGGCCAGATCAAGGTGCCGGAAAGGGTGGATAAGAGATCGGACCTGGACATGCTGGTCAGAAAGCTCAAGATGTACGAGACCAGCCTCGCGGAGAACAGGAAGATATCTGACATCCACCTGCCGAACGGCTCGAGGGCAAACGTGGTCGCTTCGCCGATGGGGCCCGACATAACGATAAGGAACTTCAAGCCCAGGGCGCTCAGCATCATAGACCTGATAAACCTCGGGGAGATGAGCTACAACCTGGCAGGAAGGCTCTGGCTCTACACCGAGGGTCTGAAGGTAAGACCTGCGAACCTGCTGATAGGCGGAATGCCTGCCAGCGGAAAGACCACGCTGCTCAACGCAATGTTCAGCTTCTTCAGGCCTGAGCAAAGGATAGTCGTCATAGAGGAGACCTACGAGCTCAACACCGTCACGCAGGAGAACACAGTCAGGCTCGAGACAAGCTCAGATCTGACGCTCGAAGATCTGGTCAAGAACTCATTGAGGATGCGCCCTGATATGATAATAATCGGAGAGGTTCGAGGACCCGAAGCGAAGGACATGATGACCGCAATGAACATCGGGAAGATATCCATGGGCACGATACACGCCAGCAATTCGAGGGATGTGATAACGAGATTGCAGCACACTCCTATGGATGTGGAGATGGACATAATTCCGCTCATAGACTCGATAATCGTGGTCTCGCAGGTGTACGAGAACGGAAAGCCGGCGAGAAAGATAACGCAGGTCACAGAGATATCCGGCATAGAGACGCAGGTGCTCCTTTCGGACCTTTACACATACGATTACAAGACCCACAAGGGATCGCAGATTCTGCCTAGCGTCACCTACAGGGACACACTTGCCAGGCTGACCGGATACCCGCCTAGCGAGATAGTGATAGAGGAGCAGAGGAGGGGCAGGATACTGGAACGGCTGAACAAGCTGGGCGTCAGGGACCTGAAGGGGATAAACGAGTTCTGCAGGGACTACTACGAGGAACCGGCGAAGGCGCTCCAGAAGATAGGACTCGCGGAACTGGGGACCCTGCCATGGTAAAAGTAGGCATGGTTTACATAGCCGCAGACCACCATGGTTACAAAGCAATCGGGTTCGTAGAACGTTTCCTAAAATCGCACGGCGTGAAGTACGAGAATCTTGGCGTTAAAGCATCAGGCGATGACATGAGATTAGAGGACCTAATCCCATCTGTCACAAAGAAAGTACTGCAGAGAAAAGGAAACCTAGGGATTCTCTCTTGCGGCACTGGCATCGGTATGGACATGGGCGCAAACCGATTTGCAGGCATACGTGCCTGTCTTGCCACTTCGCCGAAGATTGCAGAATGGTCCAGGGTTTATGACAACTGCAATGTGCTCTGCCTTGTTGGTTGGAATTCCGAAAAAGGGGAAGTAGGGCAAATCCTAAATGCATTCTTAGGCGCAAAATACGATGGTAGCAAGAAAAGGCTTAAGACGTTCAAAGCTTTTGACAGATTCCATTAAGGAAGGCACGCCCCCTTAAGGTCGACACTGCTTGCTACACCACCCTGGCACCGAGCTCATGCTTGAGCAATTTGAATGCCTGACCAGTGCGGACTAGTGTCTTCACATTGTCAGTCTTTGTTAGGCTTAATGTGATGAGCAGAGTTGCTGCTTGCGCCCTGCTTATCAGGGCGTTTTCGAAGCTTGCCCCGCGGAAGTCTGTGTTGCCCACAACAGCGCCGCGCAGGTCTGCACTCTTGAAGTTAGCTCCTTTGAAGTATGCGTTGCGGAGGTTAGCTCTCCTGAGGTTTGCGCCCTTGAGGTATGCACCCCACATGTAGGCGTCCTGAAGGTTCGCGTTCGAGAGATTTGCATATCCTAAGTACGCACCGCTCATGTTAGCGCCGCGCAGGTCTGCACTGGAAAAATTGGTGTAGCCCATGTTTGCACCACCGAAACATGCGCACTGCATGTCAGCCTTTGACAGGTTCGCATAACCCAGGTCTGCTCCACCGAAGTTAGCTGCACGCAGGTATGCAGACTTGAGGTTTGCTTCGGATAGGTTCGCGCCACCCAAGTTAGAACCCTTGAGATTGGAGTTTGGCAGCCGCACCCGCCTGAGATCCACCCCGCCCAGATTGTGCCACTTGCTCTTGCCATTCATTATCTGCTTAACGAGCTCTTTCTTATCCATCCAATCACAGCTGTGCGTAGCCGTCATGCATGGTGCACTAAGGCAGGTACGCCTTCTTCTCGATCTTCTCTTTGATGTAATCGTCAACGAAAGTGAGCCTCGGCCCCTGCAGCGCGTCCTGCTCAAGCTTCTTCTTGCTCTTGATCATCCGCTCCAGCTCCGTGACCCACTCCTTGTGCTGCTTTATCCACGGGTACTCTAGCATCTCCTGCGCCCTCTTCAGGTCAACGTCGCTCGCGTTTATCGTCAGCTTGTTCAGGAACTCATACCGGTCCAGGTCAGACATGGTGACGCCTATGAACCTCGCCTCCGGCGTCGCGACGTCGCTGCCTATGTACGCAAGGTTTATGCTGCCTGTCTTTATCGTCCAGTAGATGTACCATCCCCACGCATCTGAGTCGGTGAACACGTATATCGGCAGGCCCGTGTCGGCAAGCTTCCTGATTATCCTTCGCGTACCTCTGGACGCCTGTCCCTGCGGGCTTATGAGTATGCAGTTCTCCTTCTTCCAGAATCCGTCCTCGTTGAGCCTCTGCCACAGCGCGTCCTTCTCAACTACAAGCACGTACTTCGCCTTGACGTTAATGAACTCCATGTCGTTGTCCACGTCGCTCGGTATGTTCCAGCCGCTCCTGCCCTGCTTGGTGCAGTCTATCTCAACGCGCTCGTTCCCGAACCTGTCCACGACCTTCATGTTGCCTGCGAGCACTCCCTTCCTATTCGCGTTGAGGTTCAGATCCTCTCTCTTAACGCCCAGCGACACCTCCAGGTCTTCGATTAGGGGGTTCGATTCGGTCTGCTCCCCGAAGATGCTCTCATCCACGTCCTCGCCGAGTGAGAACTTGAGCTGGTAGTATAACCCTCTTATCGTGGTGTGCAGGTTCTCGGACAGGAACTTGTGGCACTTCGCCGCTATCGCCACGGTCTGCATGAACTTCTTGGACTGCGAGACGTTGATGAAGGTCCTCTCCTCCGTCGCGCGGCCCAGGTCGAGGTAGCCCTCCTTCTTGTTGAACGTTATGTTGGACCTTGTCCTGGCTATGGTGACGAACTTCGGGTTCTTGCCCGACTTTATCTCGGTCACTATCGTCGAGCCTAGCCCTTCGATCTTCTTCTTTGCGTCGTTCTCCTTCTTTGCGATCTGATCACCTTTTCTTCCTGGCCGTCTTCCCTGCCTTCCTTCGGCGCTATCACCAGCGGCGGTTTCTCCTGGCTGTCCTTTGTTATGTATTGCTTAAGTTCCTTAATTATTGCGTCTCTCCTCGGGCTCTTCTTGAGCGCCACCTCTAGGACTTCGGCGATGTTCCTGACCGGCACGATCCGTATCTTCTTCAGCTCGGTCTTGTCTATGTAGACGTCCTTCTCGTTCGCCTTTGGTATTATGACTATCTTCATACCGCTCTCTATCGCAGCCTTGACCTTGTTGGTCACGCCGCCCACAGGCAGCACATCTCCCCTCACCGAGAGCGAACCTGTCATGGCCACTTCCTGGTCTATCGGTATGCCCTCCATCGCGGATATGACGCTGACCGCTACTGAGATTGATGCGCTGTCGCCCTCCACGCCTTCGTATGTCTGGAGGAACTGCACGTGAACGTCGTAGCTTGCTACGTCCCTGTTCATGTGCCTCTTGATGACTGCGCTGATGTTCTTCACGGCCTCCTGCGCGATCTTGCCGAGCTTGCCCGTTGCTATGAGCTTGCCTTCAGCTCGGGAGCTCGCCGGCGTGACTTCCGCTACTATCGGTATGATGACTCCTGTTGACAGGTGCGACGTGCCGATGACCGCGAGCCCGTTGACCTTCCCTATCGCGAACCCTCTTGTTGCGAAGACCTTGTAGTCCTTCTTGTATTCGAGCGACTGGTCTACGAACTGCGCCTCTATCGGCTTCGCGAATGCCATCGCCGCCTTGACGTCGTCCCGAGTAACAAGCGAGTGCCCGCGTTCCTTCGCGACGTCTCCCGCGGCCCTGACCAGGCCTCCCAAGTCCCTGAGTATCAGCGACAACCTGTTCTTCCTGCCGCTCCTCCTTCTCGACTCCTCCACGATCTCCATTGCGGCATCGTAGTCGAATGGAGGTATCCTGCCGTCCTTCCTCACCTCCTGCGCTATGAACCGGAGTAGTTTGTCAACATTGGATTGCGTGTCAGGCATCGAGGAGTCCATGTAGACTTCATATCCGTATCCGCGTATCCTTGAACGGAGCGCAGGGTGCATCTTCTGCAGGTCCTGCACGTTCCCCGCGGCAACGAGTATGAAGTCGCAAGGCACCGGCTCGGTCCTTACGATTGCACCAGAGCTAAGTTCGCTCTGGCCGGTTATCGAATATTTCTTCTCCTGCAGTGCGGTCAGAAGCTCCTGCTGCGACCTAGGCTCGAGCGACGCGACCTCATCGACGTACAGCACGCCGTGGTTTGCCCTGTGCACCGCTCCGCTCTCCACTCTGAGGTGCGGCGGAGTCCCGAGGCCGCCAGACTGCAGCGGGTCGTGCTTAACGTCTCCGAAGAGCGCCCCGGCCCTCGAACCGGTGCCGTCCACGAACGGTGCGCTGTCTCTTCCCGTGTTGTCAACGATGAGCTTAGGTTCGCTTGTGTCGAACATCCCCGGAATGACGCCGGCTCTCCTGAAGCCGGTGACGAAGAGCGCCATCGAGCCGAATATCAGCACTCCCAGTATGAGCGCCGCGAGCAGGATGAGCTGGTTCCCTCCGAATATTCCGGAGAATGAGACTATGAGTATGATTATTACTAGGATGATCACTATCGGGGTGATGTTGTTCCTTCCTGAGCCGCTGTCTATCTTCGACCTGAGCTTCTCCTTCTGGATTATCTGCCTTCCCTGCCCGTCACCGGCCGGCTTGCCCGCCTCCGGAGGCTTCGGATACGTCTTGACGGTCTTCACTATCGGCTTGTTCTCGTCGTTCACGTTCCTGTAGACAAGGACGTCCTCAAGATCCGTAGCAGGCAGCAGCTGCGCCATGGCCTGCGCGAGCATGGTCTTTCCGGTCCCAGGCTCTCCTATAAGTAGAATGTTCCTGTGCTGCTTTGCAGCCTTCTTTATTATGTTGGCGGCGTTCTCCTGCCCTATTACCTGGTCTATGATCCTGTCAGGGATCTGTATGTCGTTTGTCGACTTAAACTTCTGCATAAGAGTATCACACTATATATTGCCGGGATAGCCTTAATAACCAGTATCCCGTTAATAGACCCGACGCCAAGCTTTTAAGCTGTTTCCAATGCCTGCCGGGTTGTGGAATGCCGAGTTGAGTAGGAGACGTTTAGAGAGTGGGAAGATTATAAGAATATGCTCTAAACGCCGATAACAGGTTGCTTTTGCAGATATATAAATCCTGACGAACTCTTCGGTTTTTGGCCCGTACACACGCTATAAAAACATTGACTTGCATAGGTTCTTGCAGGGTGCAAAGTATGGACGTGGAAACCAAGATCGCAGCGATAAAGAGCTTCGCCGCAGAGATCGTCACGGAGGACGAGCTGAGGCAGCTGTTCCAGACGAACGACCACCCCCTTGCTTACGACGGTTTCGAGCCATCTGGGCTGGCGCCGATACACTTCGGAGTGCTGCGCGCCAAGAATCTCAAGACGATGCTCAGCGTTGGCATACGCTTCAACCTGTACCTTGCGGACTACTTCGCACTCATCAACAACAAGATGGGCGGCGACCTGGAGAAGATACGGGACGTCGGAAGATACTTCGTTGAAGTGTGGAAGGGCGCAGGCATCGACACGTCGAAGGTGAACGTCGTATGGTGCAAGGACCTCATGAGCAGCCTCGATTACTGGGACATGTTCATCCGGGTCGGCAAAGTTCTGACACTTGACCGAGTAAAGCGCGCCGTCACCATAATGGGAAGGAAGGAAGGCGAGGCGCAGGACACCGCATCGCTCTTCTACCCGTGCATGCAGGTCACCGACATATTCCAGATGGACATAGACATATGCCAGTTGGGCATGGACCAGAGGAAGGCCAATATACTCGCCAGGGAGGTGGCGCAGAAGTACAAGTGGAAGGTGCCAGTAGCGGTCCACCACGGATACCTGCTCGGCCTGCAGGGCGCGCCGAAGGACCTGAAGACCATGAGCGATGCAGAAGGGATGGCGTTCAAGATGTCCAAGTCCAACCCCAACTCCTCCATACTTGTGCACGACACCGCGGCTGAGATAAAGGCAAAGATCAACTCCGCATACTGTCCCGAGAAGGTCGTGGACGGCAACCCGATGTTCGACTACCTCAACAGGATAATATTGGATGACAAGGACGAGCAGATAACGATCGACCGTCCGGCTAAGTTCGGCGGGCCGATAGAGGCATCAGGCCTCGCGGACCTCGAAAGGCTCTACAAGGATGGCAAAGTCCACCCGGTGGACCTGAAGAACTTCGTTGCCGATGCGCTGGAGGCGGAGATAAAGCCAATCCGCGAGCACTTCGAGAAGGACAAGAAGGCCAGGGAACTCTACGAGAAGGTAAAGACCTACCGGATAACGAGGTAGCGGCGCTAGCCGTGCTTGAACTCCTTGATGAGCTCGATTCCGCGCTCCCTGTAACCGAATTTTTCGTAGAATCCACGCGCAATCGCGTTCGGAGCAAAGACTTTGATGGTGATGCAATTGCAGCCTTTCCCCATAAGGTAATGCTCTGCCTTGTCCATAAGCGAAGTGGCGAGCCCCTTGCCCCTGTACTCCGGCCTGACATACAGTTCGGTAACCTCTCCGAACTTCTGGCGCCGCTTCAACTCGGTCCTCTGAACCTCCGACAGTTTCCTGGTCGCGAGGGCGATGAACCCGACGATGCGCCTGCGACCGTCCTCGGCCACGTAGAATGCCCCTCCATTCTCGGAGACGTCTTTGAGGGTCATCTTGAGGTACATCCTGCCATAGCCTGCCTTCGCCAGTGCGCTGCGCCTCGCAAGCCTGTCGAGGTCGTCAACAGATGCCAGAAAGTCAGCGAAGTCCTCGAACATCAGTTCCAGCACCGCATTGTCCGAACGGCGGCACTTCCGTATAGACACTGAGGTTTTTGGCATCCGATCAGCTCAGCCCTACCAGTGCGGTGCCTATCGCTATGATTATGATCCCGGCCCATCGTAGCGGGCTCACCGCTTCCGAGAGGACCAGCATCGCTAGTATCGTTGCGGCTATGTAGCTTATGCCGCCGAATCCGTACGCCCAGCTGAGGTGCATCCTACCAAGAACGTAAAGGTAAAATCCCGATGAGGCGACGTACGCGATGAACCCGAGCACTATGAAGCCGACCAGGCCAACCGTTCCGAGAGCCAGGTGCGTCGGGTTTGATATGCCTATCTTGAGCAGCAGCTGGCCCACGCCTCCAAGGATCGTGCTGACCAGGAGGAGCGCCATGAAGAACTCTTTTGTCTCTTTTTGCAACACGAACACCTAGTACGTCAACGCCACTATCACTATGCCGGCGAACACCATCAGTATGCCAAGCACGCGGAGCGCGCTTGTCTTCTCCTTAAGCACGAACTTCGACAGCAGCAGCGTGAAGATGAATGAGCTGGCGAAGACGGGGTACACGAACGAGAGTTGCCCGTAGTGGAGCGCGACCAGGTACACTGCCAGGTCCGCCACGTATATCGCAAGCGCAGTGACAAGCAGCCTGTTCCTGAACAGCCCGGCTATGTCCTTAAGGTTGAAGTGGAACTTGGGCACCGCGCGCTTGAAAAGGTACTGGGCGAACGATGCGATCAGCGCCGACAACAGCGTGATTCCTATGATAAAGTACTCGCTGACCATGGCATCTCATTAGATAGAGAAGCATAATATTAAATATTGTTTAGCACCATAATCTATCTGCTTATTATCAGGGGATGGCATGCCTGCGCTTGACCAATCGTGGACGGAGAAATACCGCCCAGCGAAGCTCAGCGAGGTCATAGGCCAGGAGGCGATAGTCGACAAGCTCAAGGCGTTCGTCAAGGTCATGAACTTCCCAAACATGATATTTGCAGGTTCTGCAGGAGTGGGCAAGACGACATCTGCGATTGCCATGGCACGCGAGATGTACGGAGACAAGATGAACGAGGCGTTCCTCGAACTCAACGCATCGGATAGCAGAGGAATCGACGTAGTACGCGGCAAGGTGAAAGAGTTCGCAAGAACGCTGCCGCTGTCGAGCGGACTCCTGAAGATAATCTTCCTTGACGAGGCGGACGCGCTCACCCCGGAGGCGCAGCACGCGCTCAGGAGGACCATGGAGAAGTACTCGGCCACCACAAGATTCATACTCAGCGCAAACTACGCAAGCAAGATAATAGAGCCCATCCAGTCGAGGTGCGTGGTGCTGAGGTTCAAGCCGCTGACCGAGCAGCACATGCTGAAGTACATCGACAGGGTCGCGGAGGCAGAGAGCCTCAAGGTCGACGAGAAATCGAAGAACGCGCTCATATACGTTAGCGAAGGCGACCTCAGGAAACTCACGAACATAATGCAGAGCGCCGGCGTCTCGGAGAAGAAGATCACCGAGAACCTGATCTACGATATCGCGTCAAGGGCGCGTCCCACGGAAGTGGCGTCGATGCTCAAGCACGCGCTAAACGGGGAGTTCGTGCCTGCAAGGGACGACCTCAACACGCTGACGCTGAAGTACGGGATGAGCGGGGAAGACGTGCTGCTGCAGTGCTACCGCGAGGCGCTCAACATGGAGCTCGAGGACAAGCTCAAGCTCCGGCTCATAAGCCTCATCGGCGACTACAACTTCAGGATCGTAGAGGGGGCGAATGACAGGATCCAGCTCGAGGCGATGCTCGCGAGGTTCGCGCTTCTCAGCAAGGAGAAATGAACGGCAACAAGCCTACACTGGGGATAGACCTCGAGGGCGTGCTATCCGATTCGGTCGAGCGCTGGCTTGAGATAGCAAAAAGCGAGCACGGGGCGGCGGTCCAGAAGGAGGAGATACGGGGTCACCTTCTTGACCACGATGCGTTCAAGCACATAGGAGAGAGTGAATATCTTGACATGTTCAAGCGCCTCTGGGACGCCCATGAAAGCATACGGCTCGTGGACAACGAAGCGCCATCCGTATTGAACAGGCTGAAGGACAGGTACTCGATAAGCATAATCACAGCGACTGTCGGCGGGAAGGAGAGCGCCGAGAAGTGGCTTAACGGCAAGGGCATCCCCCACGACAAGATAGTCATCGTGCCTAGGCTCGGGAGCAAGATGCAGCCCGACACCGACATCCACATCGACGACTTCTTCGACGTCCTCAAGGATGCGAGGGTGCACGGCAAGGGCGCTATCATGTTCCTGCAGCCATGGAACGCGAAGCATCTCCGCTCTGCAGCTGCATTCGGCGTGCACACTGCAAAGAACTGGAACGAAATAGAACAGCTGCTGCTGTCAGGCCCCCTTTCTGGCAAATACTAGGTATCCGGTGTGCCAGACTCCCTTCGTGCTCGGCCTAACCCCCTCCTCCCTTACGAGAAGGTCCCTTAGTATCATCTCAACGGCGTGCACGTCTGCGAACTTGAGCTTGTTGAGCTGCTTGACGAAGACACGGACCTGCTCCGTGTTCGGAAGGTAACCCATGACCACGCCTCCCTTCTTCAGCGCCTTCTTCGCGTTGCCAAGGCCCTTGTCGCTGTTCTGGAAATCGAAAGTGACCAGGTCCACGTCTGTCTCATCTATCTTCTTCGTGACATCCTTGTTCTTGAACGTGATGTTGTCGATGCCGAGCAGCTCCCTGTTGTCCTCCGCGATCTGTATGAACTCCTTCCTGACGTCGTAGCTGTACACGTGCTTGGTGACTCTCGCGAGGCTCAGCGCGAGCCAGCCGCTCCCGGTGCCCGCATCGACGCAGACGCTGTCCTTGCTTATCCCCGCATACGCCATGATGAGCCCTATGTCCTTCGGGAGCACGACCTGCGGCCCGCGCTTCATCTTCCTGTACATGCTTGGATAAACGTCCATGATCACTCCTTCTTTTTCTTCGCCGGCGCCTTCCTCTTCGCCTTGATCTTCGCGACGCCAGTTTCCTTTACTACCTTCGGCTTCTTAGGCTTTGGCATCGCGGCCACCGCGATAGGCGCAGCCGGTGCCGCTGCCTGCCTCGGAAGCTCAGAGGCTTTTACCGCCACCACGTGGCCCTCGCCCTCGGACGCCTTGCCCCAGTCCTTCTTCGTCGGACAGTTCGGGTCAAGGTCCATCTCGAACGGGCGCTTGCCCTTCCTGAATACCTTGACCTTCGGGGTGTGGCACTGCTCGCAGACTTTGCCCGTCGGCACGATCTTGGCGTTGTGCGGCAACGGATACGCGTTGTTGCACGCCGGCCAGTTGGCGCACCCGACGAAGAGGTTGCCCTTCTTCGAGCGCTTTATCACCAGGTTGCCGCCGTCCTTGAGGCACTTGCCCAGAACCTGCGCCTGCGCGTCGGACTTGATGCCCATGTTGAGCGCGACTCCTATCTCCTTCTCGTTCTTCTTGAACACCGTCATTATCCTCCTTATGATGCCCTTGCCCTCGTCGATCACTTCGCCCTCTGTCTTCTTCCCGGCAATGATGTCCTCCATGTCCGTGTCTAGCGTCTTGGTGAGCTCCTCATCCACTATCTCTCCGCTGTACTTGCTCAGCGCGTCGTACACGCTCATGCCGAAGTCCGTGACAGCGATGCTCGTGTCCTTGATGTACTCCCTCCTGAACAGCGTGTCTATGACCTCCGTCCTAGTCGCCTTCGTGCCGAGGTCCTTCTTCTCGAGCAGCGCGATGAGGCTGGCCTTCGTGAATCTCTTCGGCGGCTCTGTCTTCAGCTCCTTCATGTAGATCTTCTTCGCGTCTACCACCTCGCCGACCCGGAGCTTCGGCATCTCCATCTCGTCCTTCCTATAGTACTGTCCGTAGAACTCCGTCCATCCTGGGCTCTTCATGACCATTCCGCTGGCAGTGTACAGCTCGCCGCCTGCGTCGAGCGTCACCTTCGTGCTCTCCTTGACTGCGTTCTCTGCGAAGACCGATAGGAACTTCCTGACTATCAGGTCGTAGAGCCGTGCCTCGTCATCCGTTATGGTGCCTGGCCTCTCGCCAGTGGGATATATGGCAGGGTGGGCCTCGTCCACCTTGTGCCCTTCAACTGGCTTGAAGCGCGAACCCTTTATCAGCCTGTCGGCAAGGTCCATGTAAGTGTCGTTCTTAGAAAGTTCGTTTATTATCTTCGGCAGGTTCAGCGTAGGAGGCAGCTTCTGCGACGACGTTCTCGGGTAGGATATGAGCGCCTTCTCGTACAGCAGCTGCGCCGTTGCAAGAGTCTTCGACGGGTCCATGCGCAGCGTCCTGTTCGCCTCCAGCTGCAGCGATGTGAGGTCGAACGGCGGGTACGGGCTTACGGTTATCTCGCGCACATCCACGGCCTTGACCGTGACATTGCCCTTCTTCGACTTCTCGAGCGCGGCCTCCGCGGTGGGCTTCTCGAACATGCTGCCCTTCACGTTCTCGAAGGTCACTTCGTTGGCGTCGATGAACAGCTTCCAGAACGGCTTGGAGATGAACTCCTTGATCTCCTTCTCCCTCTTCGCGAGTATCGCAAGCGTGGGGCCCTGCACCCTGCCGATGCTGACTATCCTGCGCTGCCCGCTGATCATGACTGCGCGCATGAGCGCCCGGCTGAAGTTTATTCCCCACATCCAGTCGAGGGTGTGCCTCGCCTCTCCGGCGTCGAAGTTGTTCTTGTCGAAAGTGTCAAGCTTGGCGTACGCCGCCAGCAGGTCCGAGCGGGTCGTAGTGGAGAACCGCATCCTCATGACCTTCTGGCCTTGGAGTGCTGAGTTCGCGGTGCCGTTGACTATGTCCTTGATTATGTTCGTGCCTATGACCGTCCCCTCTATGTCGTAGTCGCAGGCGTTGATGAAAGTGTTGCACTTCTTGCCGACCTCCTTTATCGCGTCGAGATACTTCTTCGTGAACGCCGCGTTCTTGTTCTCCTTGTACGACTCGACCCATTCTACGTCGAAGACAGGCAGCTCCCTCCCGCCGCTCTTCTGCCTGAGCATGAAGAGGTGGCCCGCCGCCGCGACCACGTAGACAGTGTCGCCGTCCTTCATGAACTCGAAGTAGCCCACGCCGCCAAGGTTGCCGCGCCTGGGCTGCGCCTCGCTCAGCGAGGTGGCTATCCTGACGGCTACGCTTGGCTTTTCTGCGACGATCAGCTTGGGCATTCAACCAACTATCTGCTCCTTTTCCTTGTCCTCTTAGCTGCGGGCTGGGCCTCCTCCCTCGACTGCTTGGAGATGAAGTAAGACATGTACAGCCCTAGTATTATGGCGACCGCCGCAAGAACGTAGAACACGAGGCCTCCCCTGAAAACGATGAAAGATGCTATTGCGGCGATGCTCAGGACCACTACGGCAATTGCCACGTACAGCTCCGCCTGAATGACGACATCGCTAGGCATCGGAACACTTAAGCTAATAGAGATGTGCAGCTTTTTATATCTTCGCCTTCATAAAACACTTGTATTCTCAGTGGATTTCAATGATATGTGAGCGATGCGGCAACGAGATATTCAAGTACGAGCAGTGCAACTACTGCAAGCGCAAGATATGCGTCAACTGCATGAAGAGCTCCCGCAGGGTAAGCAAGATCAACCGCATAGTGATATGCAAGGACTGCTGGGGCAAGATGTCCAGAAGGAAGCAGTTCAAGAGCGAGAGCAAAGTCGAGAAGAGCGAGATAAAGTACGAGCCTTATCCTTACCAGAGATAGCTACTTCCTGGCTCCGCCGTGGACCGGTATGACGACGCCATCCACCCACTCCGATTCATCTGTAATCAGCCACGTCACTACGCGCGCCACGTCCTCCGGAGGGCACGCCTGGTCGCCGAGCTTCCTCATCTTCTTCCAGTCGCGTTCCGGTTCGAAGTCGTGGTTCATGCTCTTCGGCGCGACTGCGTTCACCCGTATGCCTTTGCCTACCAGCTCTGCCGCAAGCACCTCCGTCGACTTCGCGACCGCCGCCTTTGTCGCGGAATAAGCGACAGTGCCGGCAGCAGCGCCGTACAGCCCGAGCACCGACGCGACCATCACGACCGACGACTGCTTCGACATGTTCGGCAGCGCAGCCTTCAGCGCGTTCAAAGGCGCCCTTATGTTGGAGTTGATCATGAGATCAAGGTCCGACTCTTTCATCTGGGGCAGGGGCGTGTCGACATACGTCCCGGCAAGCAGCGCAAGGCCGTCGATGCCCTTCACCTTCTTCGCGACAGCCTTCATCGCAGCTTCCGCGCCCTTCGCGGTCGACGGATCGCCAACAGTGTAATCGACCTTCCCATACTTCGAGAATTGCCGCTTCAGCTCCTCGAGCCTGTCCCTTGTCCTGCTAACCATCATCACATTCGCTCCTTCCCTGAGCAGGAAGTAGACAGTGGCAGGCCCTAGCCCGCTTCCTACGCCGACAACAACAACGTTCTTGCCTTCAAGCCTCATGCGGTCACCGAGTCTTCCTGACGATGAGCCTTACCTTCCCGTCCTCGACATCGAACTGGAGCGCCTCAGACGGGACGTCTATCCCCTCCTTCAGGGTCTTCGCGTTAACGTCCTTCATTATCTTCTTGGAATTGTGCTTTACTATGGCTGCGAGCGCGGCGGGCAGCTCGTAGTGCACGTCAACGGTGTCGACCTTCTTCATCTGCCCGTGCTTCCTTGCCATCTGCACGCGCCTCTCGAACTCCCTTATCATCGCCTCCTCGCGGAGCTCGTTGCTTATCTCCTTGTCGACGTACGCGACGCCGAACTTGAACGGCACCGCCGCCTCGTTCTTCACGCTCTCCACAACGGAGAAGTGCTCCGCCTTGACGTTGAACGTTCCCTTCGATGTGTGCAGCGCGTAATGGCCCGCAGACTCGACCTGCGACCGCAGCGCCTTCGCGTCCGCCTTCTTCAGGGCGTCGGCAACCGCGCCAGCATTGCCCTTGAACTCGGGGCCGAGCTTCGCGAAGTTCGGCCTTACCTCCACGTTGAACGAGGCGACCTTCTTCACGTCCAGGTGCTTTATGTTCGTGTACTCCTCGACAACGTACGCCAGCTTCTGCAGCGCATTTGAGCTCGAGTCGGAGTTGACCTCGACCGTCGCCCTGGCGAGCGGCCACCTGAGCTTCAGCTCCTCCTTCTCCCTGCTGTTGAGTATCGCGGTTATCGCGCTGTCAGCCGCCTCGAATTCCGCTTCTATAGAATCGCTCATCAGCTTCGCATCCGCCTTAGGCCACTTCTCGAACGAGACGCTCTCGAGTGCGCCGAACCTGTCGAGGTATATGCGCTCCGATAGGAACGGCGTGACCGGCGACGAAAGTATGAGCAGGTTGTATAGCACGTAGTACAGTATGTCGACCGTGCCCCTAGCCTCCTTCTTGCCCGAATAAAGTATCTTCTTCTTCGCGAGCTTGAGGTAGAACCGGCTCAGGTCGTTGAGCACGAAGTCGTGTATCGCGTTCACCGACTTGTACATCTCGTAGTTCTCGAAGCCGTCGGTCGCTGTCTTTATCAGCCCGTTGAGCCTGGAGACTATCCATGCGTCCTCGAGCGCCATCTTCCCAAGAGCCCTCGGCTTTTTGACCTTCTTCGGCGAGTAGTCTATCGCGTCTGTGTATTCGGCGAGCAGGTTGGATATGTTGTACATGGTCAGCACCGCCTTCTCGCCCTCCTTCATCTCCGCCTTGTTGAACAGCAGGTCGAGCCACGGCGTGTGCCCCGCGCACCACATCCTGAAGCCGTCAGCGCTGACGTAGCTCCTGAGTATCTCGTCCATCGGCACGTAGTTGCCGAGGCTCTTGTGCATCTCCACTCCCTTCTCAGCGAGCAGGAAGCCGTCAACGCCGCAGTGCTTGAATGGCGACTTGCCGTATGCGAGCGTGCCCATCTTCAGCTGCGATGAGAACCATCCGCGGAACTGGTCGTGGCCCTCTAGTATGAAGTCGACCGGGAAGAACTTGTCGAACTCCTCCTTCGTGAGGCTGGCCCTGAATGCGACCGCAGAGTCGACCCAGACGTCTATCACGTCCTTCAGGCGCTGCATGTCCGCGCCGCACTCCGAGCACTTCAACCTGATTATGTCTATATAAGGCCTGTGGAGGTCCTGCAGCGAGTCGACGTCGTTCTTGTTTATCGCCTTCTCGCGGAGCTCCTCGAGCGAGCCGACAGTGGTGGTGCGCTTGCACGACTTGCACTCCCATATCGGCATGGGTATGCCCCAGTACCTCTGCCTCGAAACG
>JASHUB010000068.1 GCA_030040265.1 Microcaldota archaeon | reverse complement strand
TCGTCGTGACAGACCTGACGGTGATGACCATGAAGTTCACGAGGCCTCCCTTGAGCGATTTTGCATGTACGCTGTTTGCGGAGGCCTGCGCGGCGTATATGGTGCCGCACGAAAGCAGAAGCGTAAAGCAAAGAACCAGGGCTATGTTGGCCTTATTCCCCATCTTCCCACGCAGATGTATAGTCCTTATACCTATTTAATTGTTTCCCGAGCAGAGGAGCGTTCGCCAGGGTAGGGATTCGAACCCTAAAGCCCTTGCGGGCACCGGTTGCCTTGTTCAGCATCACTAGTCATCAGCTCTTGGGATAGAAATCTCAAGACCGGCGCGTTACCGGATTCTGCCACCCTGGCACAGATTAAGCTTAGCCTCTCAGCTTTATAAAGATGATTAGAAAAAGAGAAAGACCGAAAACAAAAGAAAGGGTCACTGGTCGAACTGCACCTTCACGTCCTGCCTTACGTCTTCTGGCACGGAGAAGAGCGGCTGCGTCTGGTAGCCGAGCGCTCCTGAGAAGAAGTTGTATGGTATGACCTTTATCCTGATGTTGAACATGTTGACCGCGTTGTTGTAGAACTCCCTCCTGTCCGCGATCTGCGTCTCGATCTCCGAGATGCGGGCCTGCAGCTGCTGGAACGATGCGTTCGCCTTCAGGTCAGGGTAGTTCTCGAAAGTCGCGAATATCGACTTGAGTGCGGCAGAGATCTGGTTGGATGTCTGCATCTTCGCCTGGACGTCGTTCTGCGGCGTCGTCATCCACGCGCTCCTGAGCTGCGTTATCTGCGTCATCACGCCCTTCTCGTACTTCATGTAGCCGCTGACCGTGTCTATGAGCTTTCCGAGCTCGTCGTGCCTCTGCTGCAGCAGGACGTCTATGTCCGCCCATGCCTTCTTTATGTTGTTGTTGAGCACTATCAGGCCGTTGTAAATGTTAACAAAGAGGCCCAACAGGATCAAGACTATTATGCCCACTACGGCGTCTAAAATTATCCCCATCGCATCAACTAGTCCTTTTCAGATGTTTATTGTAGTTAAGATTTATAAGGATAGCCGCCTCATAGCATACGAAAATACCAGCAGCCGCGATGGTCGAGTCCTATGATGAACTACGCCGAGATAGAACAGAAATGGCAGAAGGCGTGGGATGACGCGCGCATATTCGAGAGCGAAGTGAACGAGAAGAAGCCGTACATGGTCTTCGCCGCTTTTCCTTACACCAACACAGCGCTGCACATCGGGCACGTGAGGACGTACGGAACAACCGACGTGCTTGCGCGGTACAAGAGGATGCAGGGATACAACGTCCTCTACCCGATGGGCTTCCACGGCACGGGCACGCCGGTGGTGTCGTTCGCAACCAGGATAAAGAACAACGACAAGGAGCTGGTTGAGGAGCTGAAGATATTCCACATACCTGACGCAGACATCGCCAGGATGACCGACCCGACTTACATAGTGAACTACTTCGTGAAGACGATAGAGCGCGACCTGCGCAAGGCGGGGCTCAGCATAGACTGGAGGCGGAAGTTCACGACCATAGAGCCTCTCTTCATGAAGATGGTCGAGTGGCAATTCAAGGTGCTCAACGAGAAGGGATACCTGGTCCAGGGCAAGCACCCGGTTGGCTGGTGCCCCAACGACAACAACGCGGTTGGGATGCACGACACCGTCCACGACGTTGAGCCAGACATAGAGAAGGAGGTCGCGATAAGGTTCAAGGTGGACGGCGAGAACGCGGCGCTGCTGTGCACCACTTACAGGCCGGAGACGATATTCGGAGTCACGAACATATTCGTGGCCGAGAACTCGAAGTACGTGCTCTGCAGGTTCGCCGGCATGGACGGCGAATACTACATATCGAAGGAGAGCGCCGCCGTGCTCGGATACCAGATGAAGGTCGAGGTAGTCAGGGAGCTTGACGCGGCAGAGCTGCTGAAGAAGAAGGCCGCTAACCCGATCAACGGCGAGCTCGTCCCTGTGCTTCCCGGCTTCTTCGTGAAGGAGAGCGTGGGCACTGGAGTCGTCATGAGCGTCCCGGCGCATGCGCCGTTCGATTATGCCGCCCTTGAGAGGCTGCGGGCGCACGGCTATGACATCAAGGGGATAACCGCGAAGAAGATAATCGAGGTCAAGATAGGAAGGTCGCTGAGCGACGTGGACGTCGGAGAAGCGAGGCCGATACACGTGGACATACCTGCGCTCGGCTACCTCGAGGTGCTCCACACGAACGCGCAGGCGATAGACGACATGCTGGAGTTCGCCACGAAGCTCGAGTACAGGGAGGAGTCGCACTGGGGCAAGATGCTAGTCAAGGGATACGAGGGGATGAGCCAGCCCGAGGCGAGGGAGAAGGTAAAGGCCTTGCTCCTGTCGCAGAAGAGCGCTTTCGAGCTGTACATACTCGCGAACGCGCCGCTTCTCTGCAGGTGCCACACGCCGATAGTAGTGAAAGTGGTCGACGACCAGTGGTTCATAAACTATGCTGACCCGAAATGGAAGGAGCTTGCTAAGCAGACTTACGGGAAGATGAACATCCTTCCGGAGAAGGCGAGGAACGCGTTCGACGCTGCGATAGACTGGATCGGCCTGCGAGCAGTCGCAAGGGCCAGGGGGCTCGGGACGCCGTTCCCGCTTGATAAGAGGTACATAATCGAGTCTCTTTCAGACTCGACGATATATCCGGCGTTCTACACGGTCATTAACATCATCCGCGACGTCGATCCGGCGAAGCTCACGCCTGAGTTCTTCGATTACGTTTATCTGGGCAAGGGCAGCGCAGACGCCGTGGCGAAGAGCACCGGGATAGAGTTCGAGAAGGTGAAGAACAGCAGGGACGCATTCTCGTACTGGTACACGCAGACCTCGAACCACTCCGCGGCAGAGCTCATCTTCAACCACTTCACGATGTACATCTTCAACCACGCCGCAATATTCGACAAGACCTACTGGCCGAAGCAGATAGTCGCGAACGGCATGGTCAACTACGAGGGGGAGAAGATGTCCAAGAGCCTCGGCAACATAATACCGGTCGAGGACGGGGTGGCGAAGTACGGCGCCGACCCGCTGAGGTTCCTCGAGACCGCAGGGTCGGAGCTCTTCAGCGACGCTGAGTTCGGCGACGAGCCGGCGCAGGGAGTGCGCGACAGGTTCGAGTACCTGTACAACACCGCTTCCACGATGGACGAGCTCGGTTCCGGAGAGATAACCCACATCGACTACTGGCTGTACTCGAAGCTCAACAGGAAGATAGCCGACGCGACGGCTGCGATGGAGTCGATGGAGCTCAGGGACGTCGCCACGAACATACTTTACAACTCGATACTGGAGCTGAAGAGATACTTCATGCGGGGCGGCGGCAACGGGATGGTCATACGGGACTTCCTCTCGGCGGTGTCGCTGATGCTCAACCCATTCGCGCCGCACGTCAGCGAGGAGTTCTGGCACATGATGGGCAACGACAGCTTCGCTTCCGTGGAGAGGTGGCCCACCGTAGACAAGGCCATGGTGAACGCCGGCGTCGAGGCGGAGGAGGACCTCATCGACAGCGTCATCGAGGATTCCAGGCAGGTCATGCAGCTGATGTCGAAGAAGGGCGGGAAGGCGAAGAGCATAACGATGATAGTCGCGAGCGACTGGAAGAGAGATCTTGCAAACATGGTCGCGGCAGACAAGAGCACGTCGAAGGCGATGGCCGCAATGAAGACGATGGACGTCGACAAGGAGGCTGCTGCTAAGTACGTCGCATCGCTGGCGAAGAAGATGAACGAGCTCAGGCAGGTCACTTCGGTTCAGGACGACGAGTTCAAGGCCCTCGACGGCGCCAAGGAGTACATTTCCAAGGCGCTGGGGCTCCCGGTTGCAGTGGAGAGGGAGCAGTCCTCGAAATCACAGAGGGCGCCGCGCGCCGCACCGATGAAGCCGAGCATAGATATAGTGGCCTAAATTACCTTTTTAAGAAATTCATCGCGGTTTATGCCACCTAGGTCTAGTATTCCAAAAGGCGTTCCCAGTTTGACTTCTTTGTGCAGTGGAACGATTGTCACTACTTTTCTTTCACTAACAAACTTTCTTAGGCTGACGTGGCTTCCGCGATGCCGGGTTACTTCGAAGCCAAACTCTTTGACTAGAACTTTGACTATTTCTAAGCCAGAGAGTCTAGGAAATCTCGACACTAACGGCACCTATGGCGTTCATGTGTCTCAGTTCACTTCTGATCTTGGGCATTTCCTCTAGATAAAGCGTGACTGCCTCTTTTATGTTCTTCATGGCTTCTTCTATGGTCTTTCCTTGGGTGGTCACGCCAGTAACTGCTTCTTTTATCACGTACGTTTTGCCTTCCTTCCATACGATTGTCTGTAATTTCATTGCATCGCCTAGTTAAATATGGATTTCCTATTTATTAAACTTTGCATCGTTGTGTCTGACGGTCTGATACGAGGACAACGCATATTTTATATAGATTTCGGTGCAATAAAACATAGTGCTTCTAACTTTTTAGAAGGCTTAATGTAAGGAATTTCTGGTGCTTTAAATGGGAAAGTTTCCGATAGCAGACGCTGAAATATCACGCACGTACATATGCAAGAGGTGCAAGGCTAGGAACAGGGCCGGAGCCGAGATGTGCAGGAAGTGCGGATACACGTCGCTGAGGCCGAAGAGGAAGGAGGTCAGGGCCAAGAAGTGATGCTTAGATTTCAAAAGGTAATAGAATGGTGGATCTGAATCCAATAGAACAACTCGTTGTTCAAGCGATGAAGGAACTCGGCGCGACAAAGGCAGAAGCCCTGAAGACAGCTGACGACATAGCGAAGAAGTCAAACAGGCCCAAGAGCATGGTGACCAACACGCTGGTGGCGCTCGCCAACAAGGGCGTCATCAAGAGGGTCGCAAGGGAGAAGGCCTCGGGCTACTACGTAGTCCAAGCGTAAGGTCTTCGGATGGCCGACGGCTCGATAGACTTCTCGGCGAAGTACGGCAACTGGGTCGCGATAAAGCGGATGAGCATAGTAGACGGGACGAAGCCCGAGGAGGTGGCCTTCCATCTCGCCGCGATAAGGCAGAGCCTCGACAGGAAGGCATTCGAGATCCTCGGGATAAAGACGGACGTGCTCGACGCATACGCGGACTCGGTTACGGCCGAGGGCAGGAAGTCGATTTCTAATCTTGTGCAGGCGATACAGTCGCTGAGCTCCAAGGAGGCGAAGGCCGCGGTAGAGGCTGCGACAAAGGAAAAGCCTGAGCTGCAGGAGGTCGCGAACGTGTACCTGCTGCGGAAGGTCGCGCAGAACCTGAAGTACGATTTCGACGTCAACCAGGAGATGCTTTCCAAAATATATCCAAACCTGAAGATGCCGAAGCAGCGCGGCAGGAAGCCAAAGAAAGACTGATACGGAACTCCTTTAATCCTTAGCCATTCATTATTACTGCTCCTGGGGGGTTCTGCTAGCTTGGTTAGGCTCTGAGGTTTGGGACCTCAGGACTCGTGTTCAAATCACGAACCCCCCATAGCGTTTATGTGGTGGTTTCATGGATGACAATGCCGTAGGGCTGTGGTCTCGAGAGTATTCCAACAAGGGACTGCCATCCTCGTTCAGGGACCTCCCATCGGAAGCGGTGAAGTATTTCGTCGATTTCATCAGGAAGCTCGGCGTGGGCGGCGGCACCGCCGTGGACATCGGCTGCGGCACTGGAAGGAACTCGCTATACCTGGCAAGGTGCGGTTTTGACGTCTACAGCATCGACATGGTGCCCGAAATGGTAGATAAGCTGCGAAGAAAGAGCGAGGAGCAGAAGCTCTCCGGCAGGCTCCATCCGATGTGCGCGAGCGTCACGGACAGGTGGCAGCTTGGAGACGGGATCGTCGACATGGCTGTCGACACGTTCTGCTACACGCACCAGATGACCGGCCGGGACAAGGATTTCTACAGGGAGGAACTCGGGCGCGTTATGAGGCGCGGAGGCTTCTATCTGCTCACCCTCCCGGGCGTTGACGACGGATACTACAAGATGTTCCTCAAGCCACAATCGAAGGCGATCGTCGATCCGGTAAACTCGATCCCGATGATCCTCTACGAGAAGGAGGACGTGGAAGCAGAGTTCGGCGGCGCGTTCGAACTGCTTGACTACATGCACAAGCCGCACCGGAACATGATGCACGGCAAGGAATATGACAGGAGCACGCACCAGTTCATCTTCAGGAAGAGATGAGCGCCGCGAAAGGTATAAATTCATTGGAATCGGGAGAATAACGATCGCATGGATGCTGAAACGAAGCGCCTTCTCACGTGGCTCGTGATAGCCATACTCATCATAGCGGTGCTGGTCTGGGCGTATTTCTCGGTCGCCGTCAGCAGCATAACCGCGGTTACGGTTAGCACCACCGCAGCTCCGCTGTCCACTACGACAGTCACGAGCATAATTGTGACCACCACGGCGCGAGTCGCGCCGTGATGCGGGCTCTGCCTAGGAGTTTACTTCCTGCAGACGGCCAGCATGTGGTCGCTCAGGTCGACGAACTGAGGCAGCTCGCACGTCTCAAAATGTATGCGCTGCCATTCCTTCCACTGCCTCGGCAGCCTTCTTTCCAGCCTGTTTAGTCCTGGGATCGAATAGCCCCCGCAGCCCTCCAGCGCGACTACCTTGAGCACATCTAGCCCCTGCTCAGTTAGCAGGTCAACGAGCTCCTGTCTCATGAATCCGTGGAAAGAGGTGAACTCCGATTGCCCGAAATAGTCGCCGGTCCTGAGGAACTCCCCGAAGTACCGGCGCGTGATTTCCGGCTGCGGACCGGGCATCAGTCCGACATTCAGCACGGACGAGAGCTTGCTCATCACTGATACGAATATCGGGGCGCCGTGCTTCGCTACACGCCTGAGCTCTGCAATGGCGTCTCTCCGCTTTGTCTCCTTCATGACATGCGAGAGCGGGCCTCCGAGGCATGCCACGGCATCGAAGGTGCCGTCAGCTATCCCATCGAGATCGGTGATGTCCCCTTGCCGTATCGCCTTGACCCGATCGCCGACCCTTTTTCTCTGGATCATCCTCTCGGCGAACCTGAGGTTTTCCCTGACCAGGTCGAGAAGGACGACATCATAGCCTTTGCGCGCCAACTCTATGGTGTATCTTCCGGGCCCGCCGCCGGCGTCAAGCACAAGGCCGCGCTTTGGGAGGTATGCATCAAGGTAACGCATCGTGGTCCGGAACTCGAGCTTCTGGAAAGCGTCGTGGTTGAGCCTGCGCCACTCCCTTCCCGGGTCCTGCGAATAGTGCGCCTTTACATTTCGCATGCTAATCCTTAGCCGTGGAGAGCTTAAGAAGGTGCCCTACAAAGGCGTCACTCGATCTTGCCCTGCTCCTTGGTGTACAGCATGAGCTCCGGATGCCTCTTCTGCATCGGGTTCGCCTTCACGCCGTATATCGCGTGCACTCCCTTCTCTATCGCCTGGTCAACGAGCCGCGGCGTTATGACGCCGTCGAGCACTATCGCGTAGATGTGGTCGGTGTCCTGCATGACAGCGTACAGCTCGCGTATGGGCGCCTCCTTTATGACGTTGCCCACATTGTCGTAGAGCCTGCACCTGATCGTGCCGGACAGCTCGTCCAGCCCAGTGAGCAACTGCGAAAGCACCATGGTCTCGAGCGCCGGCTTTGCCTCAGCAGGTCTTAGCATCATGCCTTCGCGCGGGGTCTGCGGCTCCATCTTCTGCAGCCCCATCCCGTCGTCCGCATCGCGTTCTGGCGGTGGCGGCGGAGGAGGGCGCATCATGCCGCCAGGCGGCATCGGAGGCCTCGACTGCGACAGCGCGCCTGCAGGCCTCTGCTGTGGCTGCTGCGGCTGCGGCCTAGGCGGCTGCGGCGGCTGGGGCTGCTGCCTCTGGCCCTGCCTTCCCTTCCCTCCCATGTACTGGTCTATCGGCACCCTCGACCTGATGGCCTTGATTATCTCCTTCCTCGTCAGCTCCTCTACCTCCTTCCCGTCAGGAGCCTTGGTAACGAAGTCGACCTCTGCGGAGTTTATTATCGTGCGGATTATCATGTCGCCTCCGCGGTCCCCGTCGGCGAATATGGTGACCTCCTTCTCGTTGCACAGGTCGATTATCGTCTTGGGTATGTTGTTCGTCGCTCCGCCGACTGCTATCGCGTTGGTTATGTTGGACCTGAGCAGAGTTATGACGTCGGCGCGACCCTCGACTATTATCAGGTCTGCTACCTTGCCGACCTCCGGCCCTGCCGGAAGCTTGTCCGGCCCGTAGGTGGTGATCTCGCTGGTCTTCACCTCGGACTGAACGAGTTCGGCGAGCTCCTTGCTGTCTGGAAGCTCGGTCGTGAGCATCGTCTTCACTAGCTCCTTCGCCCTGTCGAGTATCTTCCTGCGCTTCTCGCTCCTAGTGTCCTCTATCTTCTCGATCTTGAAGTCTGCCTCGTAAGGGCCTACTCTGTCGACCGATTCGACGGCGGCGCCGAGTATGCACGTCTCGACCCTGTCGAGCGACGCTGGAAGGTGCAGCTTGCCGAACGTCCTGTTGCCGGACTGCGAAGCGTCGATCTCTATCCTGCCTATCTTGCCGTTCTTCTGCAGCTCACGGAGGTCGAGCTCGTCTCCCAGCAGCCCTTCGGTCTGGCCGAAGACTGCGCCTATTATGTCTGGCTTCTCCACCATCCCGTCGATGGTGAATCTAGCCTCTACCATATATTTTACTATGTCTAGATATGTTTTTGCCATGATTGTCACTCTTTTCTTCTTCCAGGATCTCCATTGCAGGGCCGTAGATCTGCTCTATCGAGGTCGCCCCAAGCATCTGGAGCAGCTTCCTTCCTAGTTCCTCGTTTATAGCGTGACCTATGTCCATTGCGAGCAGTGCGGATTTCAGCCGCTCGCGCTTCTCGTCGCCTCCCTTGTCGTTGTCCGTAAGGATATAGATGGTCTTCCCCTTTTCCGGCGCGGACTTTCCGCTCTCCACCGCGCTGTAGACCAGAGCGTGGACGCCCAGCCTTTCCAGGACCGCCACGTCATGTTTCCCCTCCACAATGGCCACGCCTTCGCGCAGCCGCTCTAGCATCTCTTGCAAGTGTCTCTTCTGCCTGTACTCCTTCTCCATCTGCTGCATTCTTCTCCACTAAGGAACAGCCGAACTAACGTCGAAGAAGCAACATGTCTGCTAGTCTCGAATGGCAAACGACCATCGAAAGATTAGTATGATTCATATTGATCCCTTTTGACGCAATGATGCGGCTGATTTACGTATCTTAATTTATATCTTAAGGTTCTTAAAGCTTCTGTGGCGATTCGGTGAACAGGTACGTCAA
>JASHUB010000067.1 GCA_030040265.1 Microcaldota archaeon | reverse complement strand
GATGCTAGGCAATTCCTTCCTGATGAAAGCAGCGTCCCAGAACTTGAACCCGCACTGGTGGTCGCTGACCTTCGACCTGAAGAAGAGGTATAGCAGGAAGTTGAAACCCAAGCTCTCGGTGAGCCTGCTTGCGGTTCTCTTGGAAGCCGAGCCTTTGGCATACCTGCTGCCGACCACGACCGGGTATCCCTCCTCGACCCGCTTGACCGCCTCGGGTATGTAGTCCGGAGACGTTGACATGTCTATGTCCAGATAGCCTATCACGTCGCCTTTCGCCGCTTTTATCGCGTTCTTCAGCGCCCGTCCGCGCCCCAGCCTCTCTTTCGCTATGAGCGCCCTCACGCCGGGCTTCTTCTCCAGTTCGGTTGCAAGCTCTGCAGAGCCGTCCCTGGACCCGTCAACCGCGAGGAGTATCTCGAAAGTGCCGAGCCCCTTGGCTACGTCGTAGACCCTCGGCAGGTTCTTCTCAAGGTCTGCACGGCTGTTGTATACCGGCAGGATGACGCTGACCCTCATACTCACCACGAGCAGATAATGGAAATAACAGCCATACAACATTTATATAGATATCATGAGTATGCTAATCGTTCGTTCAGGCAGGGGCAGGGTGTATAATTGCTTAGTAAGGCGTGGGATGGGTCCGTCAACTACTGCCAGATGATGGACGAGCAGGGCAACATAGACCCGCTGATTTTTCCGAAGGACCTCGATGACAAGAAGATAATCGAGATGTACAGATGGATGACGCTCACGAGGGCTGCTGACGCGAAAGCGCTCAGCCTCCAGCGGCAGGGCAGGTTGCAGACGTACGGCCCGTCAATGGGCCAGGAGGCAACGCAGATCGGCACCGCGATGGCGATGCGCAAGGACGACATATTCGTGCCCAACTTCAGGCAGCACGGCGTTTTCATAGCGCGCGGCCTGCCGTTGGACGTCTTCTACCTATACTGGAAGGGGTACGAGGAGGGATGCATCATCCCAAAAGAGGTGGGTGGGATGCCCTACATAGTCCCGGTCGCGACACAGATACCGCACGCGATGGGGATTGCGTTCGCGCAGAAATACCTGAAGAAAGACGCGGCGGTGGTGGGCTTTGTAGGAGACGGCGGAACATCCGAAGGCGACTTCTATGAAGGGATTAACTTCGCTGGTGTCTGGAAGCTTCCGCTTGTCATAATAATCGAGAACAACCAATGGGCGATATCCGTGCCAAGGGCAAGGCAGACGGCGGCAAAGACACTGGCCCAAAAGGCCGTGGCCGCAGGACTGCCAGGCGTGCAGGTGGACGGCAACGACGTTGTTGCTGTCTACAAGGCCGTCACAGACGCCATCAACAATGCGAAGGGCGGCGCGACAGTCATAGAATGCGTCACTTACAGAATGTCGATGCACACGACTGCCGACGACCCGACCAAGTACAGGTCGGATGCGGATGTCGCCATGTGGCAGAAGAAGGATCCCGTAGCAAGAGTGAAGACCTATCTAACGAAGAAGGGCGTGTGGGACGACAAGAAGGAGCAGCAGCTTGCAAATGACAACAAAGAAGAGGTCGATGCTGCAGTAGACAAGGCCGAGAAGTTCAAGCCAGACCCGAAGAGCATGTTCACCAACATCTACAGCTTCATGCCGGACGTCCTGAAGGCGGAGATGGACGCAGCGGTGGAAGCTGACTTCTGGCAGGAGGAATGAATCTATGCTTACAAACATGGTAGGGGCACTCAACAACGCGCTTGACCTCATGCTCAAAGAGAACGACAAGCTGGTCGTCTTCGGAGAGGACGTCGGCAAGGACGGCGGAGTGTTCAGGGTCACCGATGGCCTGCAGGCCAAGTACGGAGATGGAAGGGTCTTCGATTCCCCTCTTGCCGAATCCGGCATTGCAGGCGCCGCCATAGGTATGGCGATCGGCGGCATGCATCCTGTCGCGGAGATGCAGTTCGCAGGCTTCATGTTCCTCGGCTTCTCCCAGATGGTCAACCATGCGGCCAGGTACAGGACAAGGACACGGGGCAATGTGACGCTTCCGTTGATGATCAGGACGCCTGTGAGCGGCGGCGTGAAGACGCTTGAGCACCACTCGGAGAGCCCAGAGATATACTGGTCCCACATGGGCGGGATCGTAGTGATAGAGCCCTCGAACCCATACGATGCGAAGGGTCTCATGATAAAGGCGTTGAGGATGACCGACCCCGTCGTATTCCTCGAGCCGACGAAGCTCTACCGGCTGTTCAAGCAGAACATACCTGACGAGGCGTACGAGGTCCCTGTAGGCAAGGCAGCCGTGATGCAGGAAGGAACGCAGCTCACCATAGTCACGTACGGGACAATGGCGCCGCTGGTGAAGGACGTTGTCGCAAAGAAGAAGACCGATGCTGAGATAATCGACTTGAGGACGATCAATCCGATAGACGAGGCGACGATAATAGCCAGCGCGAAGAAGACAGGCAGGGTTCTCATAGTGCACGAAGCGTCGATGAGCTTCGGCGTCGGTGCAGAAGTGGCGGCAAGGGTCGCGGAGAAGGCGATATTCGAGCTCGATGCGCCGATAATGCGGGTCGCCGGGCCGAGCCTGCCGTATCCGTTCCCTGCATACGAGAAATACTGGGTGCCTAACGCGACAAGGATATCGCAGGCGATAGACAAGATACTCCAAGAGTGATGATTTGAAAGAGATAAAGTTCGTGGATGTCGGGGAGGGAATAACCGAAGGACAGATCCAGAAGTGGCTGGTCAACGATGGCGATACCGTAAAGGAGGACCAGTCAGTTGCCATGGTCGAGACCGACAAGGCCGTGGTCGAGGTGCCATCGCCGATATCGGGGACAATACGGATAAACCTGCCGGCGAACTCCATACTGCATCTTGGCGACTCGCTCGCGGCGATAGGCACCGCGGACGAGCTCAAGAGCTACAAGCCAGGAAAGGCGATGCCAGCGCAGGCTGCGCCTGCAAAGGCTGCAACCGCAATGCCAGCGCCAGCGCCTGTGGCAAAGGCGGCTGCACCCAAAGAGATACTCGCAACACCTGCTGTAAGGAAGATGGCCCACGACATGAACGTTGACCTATCGACGGTCTCAGGCTCGGGGCCGAATGGAAGGATACTCGAGAGCGACCTAAAGGCATACTCGATGAAGGGGGCCGCACAGGCTCCTGCAGCCACAGCGAGGCCTTCGGTGCCTGTAGAGGGGGTCGAGCGCGTGCCGATGTCGATGACAAGGAGGGCGATCGCAAGGAACATGGAGGAATCCTGGAAGATTCCACGATCGACCCACATGGACCTTATAGATGCGACAGAACTCTGGGCTCTGGTAGCCAAGGAGAAGCCGAAACTGCAGAAAGAGCAGAACATCCACCTGACGTTCCTACCTTTCCTGATAAAGGCTCTGGTGCAGGCCCTGAAGGAGAACCCGAACTTCAACGCCAGCTACGACAGGGACGCGCAGGAGATACTGGTGAAGCACTTCTACAACATAGGGCTTGCGGCAGAGGCTCCCGACGGGCTCAAGGTCGTGGTGATAAAGGAGGCTGACAAGAAGAGCATAACCAAGCTCGCAAAGGAGGTGCAGGACCTTCACGACAAGGTCACCAACAAGACGATAAGCCTGGACGAGATGAAGGACAGCACCATAACGATAACAAACATCGGCAGCCTTGGCGGAGGCTTCCTGGCCGTGCCGATGATAAACCCTCCGAACGTCGCCATAATAGGCATACTGTCCATACGCGACTGGCCGTTCGTAGAGGACGGAAAGGTGAGGATAGGCAAGGTCATGCCGTTCACCATCACGTTCGACCACCGGGTCGTGGACGGCGCAGAGGCCGTCAAGCTAGGCAACGCTTTCAAGAACTACCTGGAGGACGTGGACTTCCTGGAGATGCTCTGATGGAGGGCCAAGAGACCGCTAACTCAAAAGCGAAGCAGATCATAAAAGAAAACATCTTCGCAACTCTCGCGACATCCGATAGGAGTGGCGTTCCGTGGGCGACCCCTTTCAACTATAGCTGCGACGAAAAGTACGTGTTCTATATGTTCTCCTCAAAGAACTCGAGGCACATGAAGAACATAGCGATCAATAAGAACGTTTCCATGGCGATATTCGACTCCACGGCGCGGAAGGACGACATAGACGGCGTCCAGATAGAAGCCAAGGCCGAGATCCTCGAAGGCGACAGTCTCGCCAAAGAGTGGAATCACATATTCAAGGCCAAGTTCGCCGGAAGGAGGAACGCCCCAACCATTGAGAACTTCGGTGGCACGTCTCTTAGAAGGATAGCGAAGATAACCCCGTCCAGATTCTATAAGTTCGACAGGACGTCTGTGCCGGGCGAAGACGAACGGCAGGAAGTGTGGCTGAGATAGCATGAAAGTAATCTATATCAACGTCTTCAACGGCTGCAAGGACAGCGCCAGATTCAGGAACCTGATCAATTTTGTAAAGAAGGCCGATCCGGACGTGCTCGGACTATCCGAACTTAATGGCTGGGATTACAAGGACTTCACCAAACTTCGCAGGTTCAAGAGAGAAACCGGCATACGGTACAGTGCTTACCTCAAATCTTCAAGCGGGTCCAGTCTTGCTCTTCTTTCCAAGACGCCGCTGCGGAAAGCGCGGGTCCTTCAAGGCAAGATGTGGCACGGAGTCGTAATCGCGGAAATAAAGGCGAAAGGTCTAGGCTGCCGTGTTGCGGTGACGCATCTCGCTTATCAGAATGAGGACCGGCGCCTCGTTGACGTCTCCTTCCTGCTTGGTGCACTCGGCGCGATGCGCAAAACCATCCTGATAGGAGACATGAACTCCATATCGCCAACGGACGCGGCCAAGCCAGAGCCCATACTAAAGCGGCTAAGAAAAGCAGGCATCGCTAAGTTCGGGACAGACGGGCTAAGGACAGATGTCATACGGGAGCTGCTGACTGCCGGCCTCATCGATTCTGCAAGGCTATCGAGGAAGTCGCCCGGTAGGTCGGTGCCGACGAAGAGCAATACTGATTTTGATCATGCGGTCCCGTTGCGCCTTGACTACACTTTTGTCACCAAGGATCTGAAATCGAGAGTGAGATCGGCGCAGGTAGTCCGAACCAGATTGACGGACCGCATATCGGATCACTACCCCGTACTTCTGGACCTTGCCTGATTGGCAAAGAGCCCGATCTTCTTTAGAATATCTGGGAAGGAATGTGCAACTACGGTCTTCCTGGCGAACTTTACTCTTGAGAGCTCGTCGTAGCCGATGAACGACATATGGGCGGCTTTTGAGGCCAGCATGTCTATCTCTCTATCTCCTACATAAATCGCCTCTCCTGGTTTGACCTTCAACTTCTTAAGCGCTGCCAAGAGCGGGTCGGGATGCGGCTTCGGTCTGGAAAAGTAGTCCTGCGTGACAACGATCGGGAAGTACTTCCTAAGATCCTTTATCAAAAAGAGATCATCCACGCCTTTCCTGATGGCGTTTGTCACTATGGCGAGCTTGTATCTCTTCGAAAGTATGGTGAGGGTTCTGTCAATTCCCTCAGGTATCCCAACCAGATTGCCAGGAAAGTCTGCGGTTCTGTAAATGTTCCATACTTCACGAAGTTTCTTCGGT
>JASHUB010000066.1 GCA_030040265.1 Microcaldota archaeon | reverse complement strand
CGCCGAGGAACGTCGTTGCGAATGCCACGCCTGCAAGGATGGCAAATCTAGTCTCCTTCATGTTCTTGACAGCGAGCAGGTAAGTCGCGTAGAAGAAGAACATGGCGAAGATTCCCCACGGCTCCACGAGCTGCTCGCCGGCTATGAAAGTCGTGAGCAGGGTGGGCATCACCGCGGTCAGTGCCGCGCCTGCCAGCGCCGGGAAGGCGCCGTACTCATAATAGATGAATATGAAGACGGTGAAGACCAGCAGCGCGGCCACTATCGGGGGATAGAAGCTCGATACGTTGCTGAGCAGCGTGGTGTTTATGTTGAGGCTGGGGTTCGCGCCGGCGAGGTCGTACCAGTAGGCCTCGAAGTACGGGACTATCGGCTGGATCCTCCTTATTGTCCCATTCACGTCTGCGGGCCACGCGCTATGGTCATAGAGGATCTGCTGCCCGTACGTGAGTATCTGCTGCGTGTTTATCATGTCGAAGTATGGGTCGAACTCGAAGAAGTGCGGCGCGATGCTTATGCTCAGCATCCTCGTCGCGAAAGTGAACAGCATCAATGCGAACAGTATGAGGAAGACGTAATTGATCTGCAGCCCGCCGCCCTTCGGCGCCTTGCCCGCGAGGATCGCGCGCTCCTCGCGCTCGTGCTCCTCCATGAGGTGCTTTTCCTCCCGTTCGTGCATCTCCTCCAACTTGGCCTTCTCCTCGCTGCCTATGCTCTTCGACGTGTCGATCTCGTTCCTGTGCTTCCTTGCGAGGTCGCTCTCCTCCGTCTCGTGCTTCTTTATCAGGTGCATGTCGAGGTTCATGGCCGCGATGCGCTGCCTGAGCTCCGAGACGCGCTTCCTGTAGTCTCCCTCGAACGTCTGCCTCTCGCCCCTGACGCGCTCCCGTATGTCGCCCATCCTGAAGCTGCCTATGGCGAACGCGCCCTGCCAGAACGACAGGACCACGCCTATGATGGTAAGTATGATGACGTTGATGTTGTAGAGGCTGAACGAGAAGGCGAACGCCGATGAAACGGGTATGAGGTACGACTCAAGCCAGATCATCGTTGACGGGAAGACGAGGCCGAATATGAAGCCTATGACTGCGATCTCGAACATGCTCATGCCGGTCTTCTTGAGCAAGGCTAATGCCAGGAAGAAGCCGGGCGCCATGATCGATATGAACGCCAGAATTATGGTGACAACTAGTGACACTCGATACCCCCACTGATGAAAGATAAAGCATTTATAATAAACGCAATAACTTTATCATACTTATTAAAAGTCAAGTTATTAAATCTATGTCTGGGTTTTGGTAATGGCTAGGTCAATGGTTGCTGTCGTCGGTGCGGGCACGTCCGGGCTGATTGCGGCAAGGAGCCTTTCGAGGCTTGGCGTGGCAACGACAGTGTACGACCAGAAGAGGGTTCTTGGGTATCCGGTCAGGGCCTCTGGCATCCTTTCGATCAACGGACTAAAGGGGCTTGGGATAGGCTACCACAGTGGTGTGACAAACACTCTGTCCGGAGCGCGCATACACGCCGGGGGCCAGACTATGAGCGTGCGTTCCAAGGAGCCGATCGCGCATGTGCTTGACAGGATCAAGCTGAACGACATCTGCAGGCAGGAGGCCGAGGATGCCGGAGCGAAAGTGGTCCTTGAGCGAAAGGTCGACGCCGGCGCGCTCACCGAACTCCATAAGGACAATATAATTATAGGGGCGGACGGTCCGGTCTCGGTCGTCGCCAAGCATTTCGGGCTCGGTGGCACGCAGAAGCACGTGCTGACCTACAAGGCAGAGTATGATGTTCCCGGACTTGACGATATGGTGGACCTCTTCTTCGACAAGGAGCTCGCGCCTGACTTCTTCGCGTGGTTCTGCCCAAACACGAAGAACGTGCTCGAGGTTGGAATAGGGATAAACCCTGGGCACGGCAACGCCAAGGCGGCTTTCGACAGGTTCGTGAAGACACCGGATGTAGCCAAAGTGCTGGACGGAGCCAGGATGCTGGACGGCGCCGCATGCATAATACCGATGCAGCTCAGGAAGAGGATCGTCGACGCGGAACAGGAGGTGCTGCTCGTGGGCGACGCGGCAGGCCAGATAAAGCCGTCCACCGGAGGCGGAATAATATTCGGAGGGCACGCGGCAATGATGGCGGCCGATGCGGTAAAGGACCACATTGAGAGCGGCGCGAGCCTGGACGCTTATGAGAAGAGGTTCAGGAAGCTGTTCATGCCAGACATAAAGATGCACGCGTTCGTGAACAGGCTTTACTCGAAGTTCGGCACGCGCGGGTTCGGAAGGATGCTAGGCATAATGAACGCGCTCGGAATGGACGGGTTCCTGAGCAGGTATGGGGACATGGACAGGCCGACAGTGATGCTGCGGCGCTTCTTCCTGAGGAGCAGGGCCTAGCTAGGCGCTGCCCTTCTTGTCCTCCAACAGCCTCTTGCCGAGTGCCTCCCTCCTCTTCACATCATCCATGTACTTCTCGTACGCCTCCGGCGAGAGGTTCTTCAGGTTGTACTTGGAGAACGCTTCGGATACGTTCGCTATGTCCATCAGCACTGACTGAAGGATTGGAGCTTTTATCACGTACTCGCGTTCCGGTTGAATGACCTCGACCACCGCCGGGGTGTACTTGAACGTGAAGTTGATCAGCGCGCCAAGGTCCTTGAACAGCACGGTCAGCTCCATCGTTGCGGAGAACATGTCCTCGACCTTCATCGGCGAGCTGATCGTTCCGAAGCAGTAGATGACGCCAGGCATCTTGAGCACCTCGTTCTGCACGAACTCGGCCATCAATGGCTGCAGGTCCTCGCTCTTCTCGCTCTGCTTGTCGAAGTATATCTTTGTAAGCAGGCCTCCGTTCTTTATCGTCTTGTGCGTCACTTCCTCCATTTCCGGTGTTGCCATCGAATCACTTGAGTATAATCTTGACGGCGTCGTCTGGCGCTATCATCTGCTCCTCGCCGGTCAGCATGTTCTTCAGCTTGACCTTCTTCGCCTCGTTCTCCTTCGCGCCTATCACCGCGACGTACTTTATGTTGAGCGCGTTGGCGTACTCGAGCTGCTTCGAGATGCTCCTTGAAGTAAGGTTAGCGTCCACGAAGACCCCCTTCGAGCGCATGAAGTTCGCCGTGTCGAGCGCGTACTGCATGTTCTCCTTGCCTATGAATGCCACGAACACCTGCGCGTACGTCTTCTTGGTGCTCTTGCTCTGAAGAACGTCAAAGAGCCTCGACACGCCTAGCGAGATGCCTGTCGCTGGCTGTCCCTGCTTCGAGTAGACGCTGACGAGGTTGTCGTACCTGCCGCCTGCGGCGATCGTCGGTGCGCGCTTCCCGTCTATGAACACCACGAACTCCCAGACAAAGCTCGTGTAGTAGTCGAGGCCGCGCGCGAGCGACGGGTCGAACATGAACTTGCCGCCGAGATTGTAGCTCTTGAGCAGCTGCAGGAGGTCGTAGACCCTCCCGGTCTCGGCGCCTGCCCCTGGTGCAGTGACCTTGACCTTGTCTAGCAGGGTCTCGTTCGAGCCCTCCTGCTCGAGGAAGTTGATCACGTCCTCGGCCTTGCGCTCGTCGATCTTCATCGCGACGAGCTCCTTGGTGACAACCTCCTTGCCCATCTTGACGAGCTTGTCTATCGACCTTATCGCGCCGACTGTCTTGTCCTTGGGCACGCCTAGCGCGGTCAGCAGCTCGTTTAGTATTATCCTGCTGTTTATCAGCACGTTGTAGTCGGTTATCCCGAGCGCCTCCAGCGCGGTCGCCACGGCCGCGATGACCTCCGCGTCACAGATTATTTCGGACCCGCCCACTATGTCCACGTCAGCCTGCATGAATTCCCTGTTCCTCATCTTCTGCGGCTCGTCCTTGCGCCACGCCTTGCCTATGTCGTACCTCTTGAAAGGCAGAGGCACGTCCTTGTTCATCGACATGTAGCGCGCGAGCGGCACAGTGAGGTCGAACCTGAGTCCGGCCTTCTCGTCGCTCACCACGTATATCTCCTTCGTGGCCTCGTCTCCGTACGCCTTCGCGTTCAGCACGTCGAGGTTCTCTATGCACGGGGTGAGTATCGGGTAGAAACCGAACCTCTTGAACACGTTCTCTATGACGTCGGTCAGCTCCTTCAGCGAGATCGCCTCGCTGGGGCTGAAGTCCCTTGTGCCTCTAGGAATTCCGACCATAGGAATCACCAGATATTAGGTAGAGGTAAGTTATAAGCGTTTTCTGTCAGGTGGGGGTCCTGTACACATTTCCGGAGCCGCCATCCGTCCAGTATATGTAGCCTCCGTAATAGATGAGGTCGCTTGGCGTTGCGCCGGTGGCGAAGATCTGCGGGGTGCCTCCGCCGATCGGTGCCGTGTATATGTCGCTCCCGTCTATCCAGTACAGGTTGGTGCCGTCGGTGGTGATGTAAGTGGGGGTGTTTAGGCCGGTTATCAGCGGGGTCGGGGTGCCTCCTGTCACTGGGACGGTGTCTATCGCACCACTGCCGCCGCCATTCCCTACGGTAAGGTATATCACGTTATCGTATATCGTAAATCCGTTAGGCCCCGTTAGGCCGTACGGGCCGGTGTTGACAGAGGTGGGCGATCCGCCGGTGTCCGGAGCGGTGTATATGCCGTACCCTGCGTTCGGGGTGATCCAGTAGAGATTTCCGTCGTACAGGATCAGCTGCGTTGGGTTGGAGGTGCCTGACACCAAGGTGGTGGGCGAACCTCCAAGCACTGGGATGGAGTCTACGGTGCTGCCATCGAAGTTGGTCCAGTAGACATACGTGCCATCAGTGGCTATGCCGAATGGATAGTTCAGGCCGTTTGCCAGCAGCGTGTTCGTCGGGCCTCCGATCGGTTCCTCTTCCACCTCGCCTGAACCTGAATCTGTCCAGTAGACGTTGGTGCCGTCAGTGGCTATCCCGACTACGCCGCCCTGCCCTGTCGCCAGTGTGGTGGGCGAACCTCCGGCTAGTGGCATCGATTCTATGGTCTGCCCTCCGTAGTCTGCCCAGTAGAGGTTTGTTCCGTCAGTGGTCAAGACGAATGGTCCATCCTGGCCGCTTGCCAGCAACTCCGTTTCTGGCGTGAACGTGACTGCCAGTGGCGGCGAGATTGCTGAGTAGCCGTTCTCCCCTGTGACTATCACGTAATAATAGTAAGTGCCCGGAGTCGACTCGACGTCGTTTGAGGTGAGTCCATAACCGCCGCTGACGCCGACTCCGGAACTGTTCGAATCGGTGCTTGCAACGTACCACTGCTCGTTCGTGTAAGGCAGCTCCCCGCCGGTGACCGTGGCGGACAGCGATACCGCGGAGCCAGCCTCCAGCGAGCCTGGTGTCGCAGAGTAGGAGGTCAGGGTTGGTCTCTGGTTGTCCGGAGGGCCTCTAGGCGCGATGTAGCCTGTCGCAACCGCGTATGGCACGTTGCCCACTGCGAATGCACCGATCAGTGAACCAGAGTTGGATAGCTCGGTGACCTGGTCGGTGTTCTGGTCGGCGACCCAGACGTTTCCGCTGGAATCTATGGCCAGGCCGGGAGGATTGCCGCTGGCGCTGAATGTTCCAAGCAATGAGCCTGAGTTGGAGAGCTTGGTGACCTGGTCGCTGCCGGTGTCGGCGACCCAGACGTTGTCGCTGGAATCTATCGCCACCCCGTACGGGTTGACGCCGGTGGCGAACGTGCCTATCAAGTTTCCGGAACTTGAGAGTTCGGTGATCTGTCCAGAACCTACGAACTGCGGGATCCAGACGTCGCCGTTTGAATCTATGGCCGTGTCGCGTGGATCCGAGACATCGAACGTGCCTATGGTCGAGCCGGAATTCGAGAGTTCCGTGATCTGGGAACTGCCGAAGTCGGCAATCCAGACGTCGTCATCCGAGTCTATGGATATGCCTTCTGGGTTGCTGCCTACGCTGAACGTTCCGATCAGTGAACCAGAGTTGGATAGCTCGGTGACCTGGGAACTGCCGTAGTCGGCAATCCAGACGTCGTCATTGGCGTCTATGGCTATGCCAGATGGATCGCTACCGGTGCCGTACGTGCCTATCACGTTGCCGGAACTCGATAGTTCGGTGACCTGCGCGCTTCCAAAATCGGTGACCCAGACATTGCCGCGTTGGTCGATGGCTATGCCTGACGGATTGCTGCCAACGCTGAACGTCCCTACTGTTGAGCCATCGCATGCGAGTTCGGTGACCTGGTCCCCGCCCCCGGAGTCGGCGACCCACACATCGCCGCTGCACGGAGTCATTGTCGTTGTTGATGATAGCAGCGTTGTGGATGATGAGCTTGACAGGGTTGATGAGGACACCATCGTGAGGACGCCGGGGCCGCCCTTCGCCACCTTGGTGCTGAGCGTAGCGAGCTCAGCAAAGGCTGTGACCCCTGGATATTGCGGTACGGTGTACTCTATCCAAAGGGTGCCTGTGAACGAGGAGCCGATGGTATTCGATACAAGAGGGCACTGGAACATCGTTCCGGGAGCGGTCTGTCCTGATTCGAGCCGCAGCGATATTATTGGAGATAGTGTTGGTTCGGCTTCTGTGTCGGAGCACCCGATTGCGACGATCGTGAGTTGGGGCTGCGCCACCTGCCCTATATCCACAGAAAGCGTTCCGTTCGACGAGAGCACCGCCTGCTGGCAGAGGTATCCGGATTGCGCTATGCAGCCAGAACCTATTGAGGCTGCGCCGTTGAAGACTCCGAGGCCGAAGAGCGCGCCCAGCACCACCGCGAGGATGAGTATCGACCAGCCGTAGGTCATCAGGTACTCCATCGCGGACTGCGCGCTGAAGGACTTGGACCTAGGCAGTTGTCCCCGCATATTTGATTTATGCAAAGCTGAGGTTTAAAAGACGTTCAGTCGCTCGATGACTCGCGTGCCATCGAGGACCTCTTCTTCGCGAGCACTCTGTACCCGCAGTACGGGCACCTCACGAAGTTCTTCTCGAGGTTCTTTATCTCCTTGCTGCAGTGTATGCAAACGTATGCCATAGCATCACTATTTCTTTGTCTTCAACCATTTAATAAAGTCTTTGTGTAGCTGCGACCTTCCCGTGCTGAGCACGCGTATGTTCATCGTGGACTTGTACTCCTCGGCCTCGAGCGAGACTATCGGCTGGTAGTCCTGCATCTTCGCGTAGTGGACCTCGCCCCAGTGGATCCTTCCCTTGAGGTATTCCTTGACCATCTCGTCCGAGAGCGGCAGC
Organism: Microcaldota archaeon; assembly: GCA_030040265.1. GTDB lineage: Archaea > Micrarchaeota > Micrarchaeia > Micrarchaeales > CABMGC01 > JAKAWC01. The sequence continues at coordinate 802 of JASHUB010000066.1, read as the reverse complement.
GGCGAGAAGCTGTACAGTATCCCGTCGCACCAGAAGAGCGGGAGGTTGCCTCCGGGAGTTATGCGCTCCCTGTAGAGGTCGTCGCGGTCCATCTCGAACGTGTCGTGAACGACCAATTCCTCGATAGGCGCAAATGTTATCTTCGTCATGCTTTCATGCCTGCTTCGCGGCAGCCTGCGTGCTGCTCTTGCCGACGAGCGAGCTCCTCGCCGCCTCGCCTGCCTCGGTCTTGAGCGTGTATGCGCCTCCCGCATAGGTTGCGCCGCAGTGCTTGCACTTCCATATGCCGGTGCTTATCCTCCTGACGGCGTCCTTGCCGCAGACCTCGCACTCGTACCTCGTCCTCTTGTTCCTCTGCACGTCTTCGTATCGCTTCCTTAAGCTTACTCCGTACCTTATCTTTGGGCTTGCCATCTCATTCACCTACAGCTCTCTTGATTATGCTCCTGAGCTCGCCGGACTTCTTGAACGTCATGTCCACGAGCTGGTCCAGCTCCTTCGGCGTGAACGCGCCAGAACCGCCTTTCTGCATCGCGCGAAGGAACTTCTCGTCGTTGGCGATCGTGACTCGCGCGTCCATTGCGCTCCTCTCCTCGTTCCCGTCAGGGTCGAGAAGCAGGCTGTTGCCGACCTTGGCGAAAGTGCACGATGTCGTTATGTTGTTTGTCTTGAGCTTGCCTAGGCTGCCCTCCCTGATTACCTTTTCCTCCTCGTACTTGGGCATCCTTGTCGAAAGCAGCGCCGCGACGCTTGCGAGAGTGCTCGCATCGAACAGGTTGCCATCGTAGTTGAGCACGTATAT
>JASHUB010000065.1 GCA_030040265.1 Microcaldota archaeon | reverse complement strand
GCAGGCGGCCATGGAGTACATGCTCACCTACGGATGGGCGATAGTGGTCATCGCCATAGCGCTCGCCGCGCTGTTCGCCCTGGGCGTCTTCAATCCGGGCCTCATATTCGGCTCTGAGTGCATACTTCAGGCGGGCTTCAGCTGCCTGAACTACGTCCTCCAGAGCAACGGCACGCTGTTCGTGAACGTCGAGCAGGCGACGGAGACGCCGCTCAACGTCACAGCTATAGGCTGCAACACCAACGTAACGACGCTGTACATGCAGCAGCCGTACAACCCGCCAACGAACCAGGTGTACATGCCCATAGGCTCCAACGCGACATTCACGGTGCAATGCTACAACTTCGGAGTCCCGTTCAACGGGAGCATAGGGTCGCTGTACAAGGGCAACCTGGTGATAAACTACACCGACGTCCTCACGGGCTTCCCGCACACCGTCTACGGGACTATAATAACGAAGGTCACGCGGTAGCGCGAGGCTACGTGCGCGTGATCTTGCTCAGAGTCCCTCCTGTCCTGTCAACAACGTAAGCGTAAGCTCCGGAAGGGGCGAAGGCTACGGTCTCTGGGCCCTGGCCCACGGTCAGCGTGCCGAGTACGGTGCCGCTCGACGCGTTCAGGACGCTCACGGTGTTGCTCTCGAAGTTCGACACGTATGCGTATGCGCCGTCAGGCGCGAACGCGATGCTCTCCGGCGCGCTCCCCACGGTGATGCTCCCGATGACGCCACCGAGCGATAGGTCTATGACGCTGACGCTGTCTCCATCGAAGTTTGTAACGTAAGCGCTGCCCCCCGAGAAGGCGATGTGTGTCGGGTAATGGCCAACGGTTATGGTCTTCATGATGGCGTAATCGGACGCGTCTATGACGCTGACAGTATCGCTGCCGCTGTTTGTCACGTAGAGCATCGTGCCAGACGGGTTGAGCGCCACGTCATCAGGCTGGCTCCCTACCTTTATCACCCTGACGACCTTGTAAGAGGAGCCGTTCAGGACGGAGACGCTGTCATTGGCGAGGCTGCTCACGAATATCACTCCCGATGCCGAGACTGCGACGTCTGCAGGATTCTTGCCGACCACGATGTTTTCCACGACTTTGCCGCTGCTGGTATTGATGACGGAAAGCTGCCCGTCGTCTATATCCGTCACGTAAGCAAGCCTGCCGTTCCTGCTGAATGCGACGTCTTCCGGCCCTGCGCCAACCCCTATGCTCCCAGTGGCCGTGCCTGTGGAGGAGTTGACCACGCTGACAGTGTCGCTTCCGTAGTTCGCAACGTATGCGTATGCGCCGTCAGGCGCGAACGCGACCCCATCCGGCTGCGTGCCTACCGTTATGTTGCTTACTGCCGCGAGCGCCGGCTGGCCTATGGTCGTGCTGCTCGTCACTGTGAGGATGGTCGCGGGCCCGATAACCGGGGCGTTGCTTTTGAAATAGAACGCCGCCGCTACCACAATTATGACGATGACAGCGACAAGCCACCCTGCCTTTGGGTTCATCCCAGCACCTAGCAGTACCACCAGGTGGCGTTATTCGCCACTGTGACTGGCGCAGGTGCATTGAGTATCGCGTTCGCGTCGGTGAATGCCCAGATTGCTATCGACGCGTTAGTGAGCGTCGGCCCACTACCTGTTATGTTAGCCATGTAGTTGCCAGCATCCTCCACGCCGCCGAAGACCCCAGCCTCCTGCACGGCTTCGCCAACTTGGAAGCAGCCGGCCACAAATGACTGTGCGCTAACCGAGTAATTCTGTATATGGCCCAAATCCAGAGGGTTGGACGCTGCAAAGACTCCCACCACGTAAGTTCCGTTGGCCGGGATGGTGTAGTTCAGGTTTAGCATGTTCGTGCTGTCTGTCTCTCCAGATATATGACCTACATTCGTACCGGCAACGTCGCTGTTTATCGTCGGATCGTCTGGCAGCTCTATCCCTGCGATCACAGGTATCTCCGCCGAGTTCGATTGGATGTTGCCGTTTATCTGGGCCGTGCACAATGTGCCCGTGCCCAGCTGCCCAACAAACGTAGTGCCAGTGTTCTGGCCGCCGAACGTGAAGTTCACAGACGGATAACCCATCATCTCCCCGATGTTGTCGTATGTGGCGCCAGCGCATGCCACGAAGTATGCGCCGCCACTCAACGGTGGCATCTGCAGCGAGATGTTTGCCTCTTCTTGGACTACCGTCGTCGTGCTGGTAACGCTGCTCGACGCAGAGCTAGAAGAGCTTCGCCCCATGCCTCCTCCTCCGCCACCGCCTCCTGCGCCCACGATCTGCTCCTTGGCGCTTATCGTGCCTATCTCGACAGGTATCTTGACGCCAGAATACTGCGTTGTCGTGTATTCTATCCAGATCGTTCCGGTGAACGAGGACCCGAGCGTGTCGGACGTGACGGGGCAGGTTATGCCGAGTCCCTGGAATGTCTGCCCTGCAGACAGGTTGATCGGCGTTATCGCGGAGAACGTCGGCTCTGCGGTCGTCGCGCTGCACCCAACGTCAGTGACGGTTATCCTCTGCTGCGACGTCTGGCCCAGGTCGATAGTGAGCAGACCGTTGGTGCTCAGGACGCCCTGGCTGCACAGGAAGCCGGATTGCGCCACGCAGCCCGAACCAAGTCCGGCAGTGCCGTTGAACACTCCCAGTCCGAAGAGCGCGCCGAGGACCACTGCTATGATGAGTATCGACCATCCGTAGGTCATCAGGTATTCCATTGCGGACTGAAGCCTTGGATTTCTCCCCAGCATAAGTTCATCTGGGATGCTCAGAAATAAAAAGGCGATGTCAGCGGCTCTTCCTCTTCGTGGACTTCTTGAAGAGTTTCAGCACGGCGGTGAACTCCGCGGGGCTCTTGAAGTCGTTGTAGACGCTGGCGAACCTGATGTACGCGACCGGGTCGAGCTTGAACAGCTCCTTGACGAGCATGTCGCCTATCTGCCTGCTGCTTATCTCCTTCGTGCCCTTCGCGCGGATCCTGCGCTCCATCTTGTCGACTATCGCCTCCATCCGGTCCCTTGAGACCGGGCGGCGCTCGCACGCCTTGATTATCCCGTTGAGAATCTTGTTGCGGTCGAAGGACTGCCTCGTGTTGTCCCTCTTTATGACTGTGATGTCGCCTACGTCGATGTGCTCGTATGTCGTGAATCGCTTGCCGCAGTCCTCGCACTCCCTCCTCCGCCTGATGCTGTTGCGGTCCTCGACCTCCCTCGAGTCTATGACGTCGGTATCGTTGCTTCCGCAGAATGGGCACTTCATGTTAGCACTTGCATGCTGGCGCGAATCGTCACTCGCACTTGGTGTAGCCGCAGAGCTTGCAGACGTAGCACCCGTTCTCCATCACGAGCGCGGTCTCCTTGCAGCTCGGGCACTGCATTGCGTGTATCCTCTTCTCAGCGTCAGCGCCCTGCACGGGCATCTGGTACCCGTGGACGTGGGTGTCGGCCTTCTTCTCCTCCGCCGTGACGGTCGGCCCGACAGGGAGAGGCGCTATCATGCCGGATGACGTTATGCCGGCGGCTATCTCAAGCGCCTTGGCTATTGCGTCGGGCACGCTGTAAAGCTTCACGCCGCGGTCCCAGACTATGGACTGGTTGGACTTGATGCCCTTGAGGCTGTCAACGAGGCCCTGGACCGTACCGCCGATCTGCAGGTACTTGGATGCGATCCTGCCTATGGCTTCGCAGTACGACTTCTCCTCGCTGCCCGTCTTTCCAAGCGTTATGAACACCTCCTTGAGGTCGGTGTTGTCGAAGTTGGCGGTGACGTACAGAGAACCCTGCGGGACCTTGAGCTTGACGGTCTTGCCTATCATGTCCATCGGCCTGGACCATTCGTGCGGCTTCGCGACGACCGCCGGCACGGCTATCTTGCCTGCCTTCTCCTTCTCCTGCAGCGCCTTCTGTTCGTCGGTTATTAGTATGCCCTCCCTCGAGCCCTCCCTATAGACCGTGATGCCCTTGCACCCCGCCTTCCATGCGAGCATGTATATGTTGCCAACGTTCTCGACGCTGGTGTCTCGAGGCAGGTTGACCGTGCTCGATATGGCGCTGTCTATGTGCTTCTGGATCGTGCCCTGCACGCGCACCCTGAACTCCGGCTGTATCTTGTGCGCCGGCACGAAGAATTCGGGAAGCTCGTTCTCGTCCTTCAGCTCTGCGTGGTGCGCCATGTACTGCAGCGCCAGCGGGTGGTAGACCTTGAAATGCTCCTGGCTCAGGGACTCGCTCCTCCTGTTGTAGCTGAACGCGAACACCGGCTCTATGCCGCTCGAAGTGCCTGCCAGAACGGAACCGCTGCCTACTGGAGGGATGGTCAGCACCGCGACGTTCCTCACGCCGTGCTTGTATATCTTCTCCCTGAGCTGCGGATTGAGCCTCTTGATGAAGCCCATGGTGACGTGCTTGTCCTTGTCGAACAGCGGGAACGGGCCCTTCTCCTTCGCGATCTCGACAGACTCGTCGTACGCCGCAGTCTTTATGCGGTCGAAGAGCGCGTCTATGAACGATATCGCCTGGTCGCTGTCGTACTTTATCCTGAGCTTGATGAGCATGTCCCCCAGTCCCGTGACCCCGACGCCAATCCTTCTGCTGTTTCGGGCGGCGTCGCTCTCTGCCTTGAGCGGGTGCTTCTTGTCGTTGTAATCCAGGACGTTGTCCAGGAACCTTGTCGAGTACCGCGTGACCTTCTCCAGCGCCTCCCAATCGACCCTCGCGTTCTCGCCGAACGCGTCGAGCACGAATGCGGAGAGGTTTATATTGCCTAGGTCGCACGCGCCGTATCCCTGCAGCGGCTGTTCGCTGCACGGATTCGTCCCAACGACTTCCATTCCGTTGTACTCGCTCGGAGAGTCGCGCTTCACAGCGTCCCAGAACAGCAGGCCGGGCTCTGCCCAGTCCCTCGCGGACTGCACAAGCTCGTTCCAGAGTTCCCGTGCGCGTATCTTGCGCTCTACCCTTCCAACGACGTCGTTCTCGTACCTGAGCGTGAAGTCTGTGTCTTTCTCGACTGCCCGCATGAACTCGTCGGTTATGCGCACGCTGATGTTCGCATACCTTACGTTGCGCATGTCCCTCTTTATCCTGATGAAATCGAATATGTCCGGGTGGTCGACGCTTATCGTTATCATGAGCGCCCCCCTCCTAGCCTTCTGCCCTATCGTGCGCGTGGTCTCGCTGAACAGGTTCATGAACGAGATGCTGCCCGTAGAGTACACTGCAGAGTTGTTTACGTGCGAGCCCTTCGGCCTGAGCAGGCTTATGTCTGTGCCCACTCCGCCGCCGAAGCTGTACGTCCTCGCGGCCTCCTTGCACCAGTCGAATATCGATTCCAGAGAGTCGTCCCTGATCGGAACCACGTAGCAGTTGAGCAGCGTCGCCTTCCTCGGCTGGCCAGCGCCGAACATTATCCTGCCTCCTGGTATGAACCTGAAGTTGTAGAGCAGCCACTTGAACTTCTCGTTCCACTCCTTCCTCTTCTCATCTGTCGTCTCCACGGCAGACATCTCCCTCGCGATGCGGTCCCACATCTGCATCGGCGTGCGCTCGAGTATGCGGTCGTCGATGTCCTTCAGCGCGTACTTCTCGTAGAACACGCGCGCCCTTATCTCGTCCCCGTCAAAGAAATCGAGCGTCTCCTTGGGCAGCGATATCACGCCGTCCTTGTTGATCTGCTCCCCCTTCTGCTCCTCCACAGTCTCGGTTTTTTTCTCAAGATCAGCCATCGTAGCACCAGTTTACGACCACAATAGGTAGTGGTCAATTCCACTCTCCGGCACAATCGCTTGTGCCGTGAATAAAGTAGTGGATTGTAAGATATTTAAAGATATGGCAAGCGAAGCGCACCCTATTTGCAAGGAATTTACCCTGCTTCTGCTCGTTTACCTTGGTAAAATTTCTACAGGTTATTTAAGGCTATCCGCTCACTGCAGGTAGTCTCCTATCTTCATCTGCCTTATCAGCGTCAGCGTCTTCCAGTACTCGCGGACGAACGGCCGTATCTTGTTCGTGCCGAGGCACGCGCGTATCGCGTCGACCGTGACATGATCAGAGGGATAACCCGAACCGATCTCCATGCCGAGCTTGTCCTCTATCCTGTCCATCGCGCGGTCGCGCACGACCTTCGCGCATATGCTGGCGCTCGAAACTATCGGATAACGCAGATCGGCCTTGTGCTCCGCTATGACCCGTATCCTCTTTGCCTTATCCTTGTTCCGGGGCTGCTTAATCCCATCGACGGCCATCGGCTTCTTCGAGAGGAGGCTTATCCTCGTCCCGAAACGTTCCGAGATCACGTCTGGAGAGTCAAGGTAGATCTTGTCGATGTCGCCGTTCATCTCGTCTATGAGCCGCGCGAAGTGCATCGCCTCGAGCTCGTTGAGCGATATCTTGCTGTTCATCGCCTCGTTTATCTCGGTGTTCGCTATCTCGTAG
>JASHUB010000064.1 GCA_030040265.1 Microcaldota archaeon | reverse complement strand
GCTCGTGCTCTTCCTGATACCGGTCGCGTATGTCTACGAAGGCCGGCAGGACAAGAAGGCGTGGTGGGTCGCGAGCGGGGTGGTCCTGCTCTTGGCATTCAACCTGCTCAGGATGTTCTTCATAACCGCATACTGGCTCTCATACGGACCGAGCCAGGTCGTCTCGGTGATACACACGTTCGTGGGCTCGATACTGTTCTACATCGCCGTCATAGTCATGCTGCTCATCGCTGGCAGATACCAGCTCGGGTTCAGACCGAGCGCCGTGAGGCCGAAGCCGCAGGCCTCTAGCGCATGGGGAGTCGCCATCGCTGCAGTGATCGCCATCGCGTACCTTTTGCTTTCGTCAAACTACCAGTCGGCGCTTGTGCTCCCCCAGTCTGCGCTGCAGAGCGTAGTCCCGTACAACTTCTCCAACCCAGCGATGGCCAGATACGTTGACACGCTCGCCAACATCCCCGGTTATACTACTGAGACGCTTTCGAACGCGAACAGCCCGGTCTCTGCGACGATCCTTTACAACAGCACGATCGGAGTGAACCAGTCGATCCTGGCGTATGTCACGAAGCCGAACGACACGCTGACCACGTATCTGCTCGGCAACAGCACCATCCTTGGCCGGAGGACGTTCCTCAGCGACAGGGGCACTGTGGAAAGCGTTGTTGACCTGAATTCCAAGGGCTCTGAATTCTTCCTGTTCCAGACCGTTGTACCATATGCACTGTCGAACGGCTCATCGACCGACATCGGCGTGTACATACTGATGCCCGGAGGCATAGTGGGCGAACGCCCTGCATGCAGCAGCTACGACAAGCTTTACACCTACCTATTCAGCCTTCCAGACGTAGGACAACATGCCAGGCTGGACAGCGCGTACTGCATCGCCGACAGGATAGCGTGGTACAATGAAACGTGAGTACTCGGCAGGCGCGTACATCTTCAGGCGGTCCGGAAGCTCGTTCAAACTTCTTATGCTGAAGCGCCTCAGGGAGGGCAGCTACGACCTTCCCAAAGGACACATCGAGGATGGAGAGACCGAAGAGCAGGCAGCGAAGAGAGAGATAATGGAAGAGGTGGGCCTCAGGGTCGACCTCATGCCATCCTTCAGGGACGTCGCGAACTATGAGTACTATAGGGATGGTCGAAAGGTGCGGAAGACTGTCGTCTACTTCATAGCGGAAGTCTCGAAACCGAATGTCAGAGTCTCCGAGGAGCACAGCGGTTACCTCTGGTGCGATTTGGATGACGCGTTGAGGCACGTCTACTACAAGAACTTCTTCCCGCACGTGAAGAGGGCGTTCGAATACGTCAAGAGGGCTGCGGAGATGCGGGCTCTTAATGGCGAGTACGAGAAGCTTCCTTCGAAGACGAAGGGTTGGGACCTGAGCAAAAGGTTTGTGCCGGGGGAAGGTCCTCTGGACGCTGGCATGATGATCGTTGGCCAGGCGCCAGGGGCGAACGAGGACGAGCAGAGGCGGCCGTTCGTCGGGAGGAGCGGACAGCTGCTGACAAAGGTCTTGGGCGAGGCCGGTATAGGCAGGAAGGGCGTTTACATATGCAGCGTAGTTCAGTTCTTCCCGCCAAAGAACAGGATGCCGAGCAAGACAGAGGTTGATCTGTGCCGCGGTTTCCTTGCGAGGCAGATGGGCATAGTAAAACCTAAGGTCGTTGTCCTGCTAGGCAACCTTGCCGGGCAAGAGGTGCTGGGGATCGGCGAGGTCAAGAGCAACCATGGCAGGATAATAGTCAGAGACGGCGTGAAGTATGCGCTGACACTGCACCCTGCAGCTGTGCTGCGCTTTCCTGTCCTGCACAAGCTAATGGCGGGCGACCTCAAGAGCCTGATGAAGCAGATTTCCAAGTAGACGATGTATAAAAAGGTTGTGCTATATATCACATATCATGGGCCCGTAGCTTAGCCCGGTTGGAGCGCCCGACTGATAATCGGGAGGTCTTGAGTTCAAATCTCAACGGGCCCATCATTCTAAAGGCCATCGCATGGACGGTTTCAGGGTCGCTGCAAAGGCGTTCATAATCAGGAACGGCAAAGTTCTATTGCTGAAGAGGAGACCGAACGACGCCCATAGGCCCAACTGGTGGGACATACCGGGAGGCAGACTGGAGCCTGGAGAGGATCCGAGGCAGGGAGTTCAGAGGGAGACTATGGAGGAGACCGGGCTCTCGATAGATGTGCTCGCCCCGATAGACGTGCACAACTTCACGAGGGACGACGGGCAGAAGATAACTATGATTGTGTTCCTCTGCCGACCGACGTCTGAGAGCGTAACTCTCTCCGAGGAGCACACCGAGTACAAGTGGGCTGAGCCAAAGAAAGGAAGCGTTCCCGAATGGCTGGACAAGACAGTCGAGAACTTCAATGCGTACATGGACGGCGGCTTCAAGCGACTGCTTTCATAGAACATTTTTAAAAACGTCCATCCCATATAACTTGTTCTCATGGAGCAGTCAAAAGCGCGAAGGTCGGAGGCGGTGTTCAAACGTGTCCTCAGCAGAGTCGCACCTAACGCAAAGGAGGCCGCGAAGACCGCAGCGAATGCG
>JASHUB010000063.1 GCA_030040265.1 Microcaldota archaeon | reverse complement strand
AGAAGCATGTTTATCGGGGCCACGGTAGTGGTTATCGAGAGCTTGTACGCACCGACAGAGAACCACGGTAGCTGTACGGTTCCGTAGGAGAGCAGTGGGAGCAGGACCAGGCTGGCGATGCTTGCCGCGAGGGCGACGTACCTGACCGCCATGTTGGTGCGCATCACGGAGATGATGATTATCGCAGCCGCAAGCGGGAGCAACAATATTAACGGGATCATGCTACCTTATGCATCTTGGATGTTTCGTATTTTAATCTTTGCGTGAGTAGTTTAACGCATGCCCCTAGCTGGGCCTGATGATTCGGCGAGCTGCTATGCTGACAAATAAACAACTGCTTAAGATGCACAGCCTCACGGCGAGGCAGAAGGCCATGTTCTTCAGCAAGAACCTCGCTTTCCTTCTCTCAAACAGCAGGTTCCTCTATTCGCCGGCGGTGCCTGCATGGGCAAGGAATGAGTATGAGACCGAGGTGGCCGACGCTTACAGGTACTGGGGGAAGGTTGAGCGATCCATGACCTTCCCGAAGTCGTTCAACCTGATGATGGACTTCGGGCTGTACCTTTATTACGTCATTAGGTCAACGAAGCCTGCCGTTGTCGTAGAGACTGGGGCCGGAAACGGCTATTCGAGCAGGATAATCCTCGCCGCGCTAGGCAGGAACAGGAAGGGAACGCTTTATACTGTGGACGTGGAGAGGGGCGTTGCAAAGCTGGTTGGGGACAGGGCCGGCGGGAGGTGGCGCTTAATCATTGGGAAACCGAGGGCGACGCTTACCAGGTTGCTCGACAGAATCGGACGGGTGGACGTGTTTCTGCACGACAGCGACCATTCATATGGGAACATGATGTTCGAGTTCCGCGCCGCTTGGAAGAAAATGAAGAATGGGTCTTACCTCATGAGCGACGACATAAACGTGAACAGGGCGTTCATGGATTTTGCAGACGTGGTAGGCGTGCGGCCGAGGGTGATAGCCAGCTATAGGAGAAGCTTTGGGATCCTGGGGTACGGCAGTCATCGCAGCTTGTAGATGGTCACGTTCGGGTTGTGCATCTGCGCTATCTGGGTGTAGTTGTCTCCCATGTACGTGTAGACGCTGAAGTTGGCATTGTCCATCGTGTACAGGTCGTTGTAAATGTTGTCCACAACGATGTACTGAGGCTGTGTCCAGTAGAGGCTGAGGCTTGCATTCTGAACTCCGTTCGAAGTGAATATCTGGACGTTCGCGTTTGGCGTCAGTTCAAGCTCTTTCACGTAGTAAAGATGCGGGGTTATAGACGGTGCCGCCATCACTGTCGTGTTGCCGGGTATGTTTGCCTGCAACAGCGCACCAACACCTGTGAAATTCGGCCCGGATGGCACGTTTGACAGGAGGAACACTCTGAATGAGCCATAGTACGTTATGCCGAACAGCAGCATCGCTATTACTATGGACATGGAGAGCGTGGAAAAGCCAAGCGCTGTCGGGCTGGCTCGGCTGATCAGCCTCCCCCACAAGGCCTTGAGAACGCTCTTCTTGTCGCTCAGAAGCTTTATGCCGAGAATAGATGAGATTATTGCGCCGCCTATGACGTACGAGTAGTATTGGTACAGGGGTACTCCGAAACCAAAGTTGTGGATCACGAATATCTCGTACGCCCAAGGAGAGACGAACAGCAGTGTCATTATTGGGTCTGCGATGCCACCCAGCCCGAAACCGAAGAACAGGATGGCGATCCCGACCAGGCCGAAGTAGAGTGTGAGCCCGTAGATTGCCGCTGCGCCTGCGCTAGAATTACCGATGGCAGCGAACTGATAGACTATGTATGGGAGGTACCTCATTATGGGAGGCGTTATCGCATACGGACCTGAGTAGGCGCTTATCAAGTATCTGCCTGCCAGGAAATAGAATACTGAGAACGCCGCCGTCAGGACCACCGCCAAGGCGAGAGTCTTCATTTTCTCGTTGTGCAGCAGCGCTTTGGTCCCGTGAGAGCCCCTGTTGTAGACCAGTTCGTAGTAGAGTAATCCAAGAATCAGTGCTGCGCATATGGCGGGGGCAGCCTCTTGCAGGCACAGCGTAACCGTAATAAAAGATAGAAAGCCTATACGATTGTCTGTTGTGTACATGTAGAAGGCCATGAGCACGAATAGAGGGAAGAAAGCTTCAGCATGGAAGTCGAATGATGCCGTGCCCAGCGTCCCAGCGCTTATCAGGAACGCCACAAACATTGCTATCCCTGCCACCTTGCTCTTCAATATGTCCCTGCAGACCAGATATGCCACGATACCGGCGAGTGCGAGTGCAAGGTATTGGATCACGAAGGGGGTGTACGGGCTCCCGAAAACGGCGGTTGCCACCGTTATCAGCAGTGAGAAGGGTGATATATGGTTGCCGAACACCAGGTACTGCAGCCCTGGCAGCTCTGAAGGATACAGGATGTGCTCGTAGATGGAGTTTAGCTGGACCCCTGCGTCGTAGTATTTGGTTTGGTACGTCGAGAATCGGTAGTTGAAGAACGCTGCCCAGTAGATGACAAACACTATGGCCAAGACTATGACTGCCATCAAGTAAGGGTCTTTGCGCGGGCGTGTGTTTGGCATCGCAGCGTCACCACTTCAGCTTCGATAGCTTTGTGACGTCGAAATCGAAGTCGATGTATTTCATGTATACGTAGAACGCGACTATCGCTATGACTTCTACCGCGGCTATCGCCCAGATTGCGAACAGCAGCACTATCCCGCTTGGGCTAGGCACAGAGACGTAAGAAAAGTAACCTATAACCGCCACCATGCTTGCCACGAGCATCAGTTCGACCCCTAGCATTATCACTATGAAGTGCTTGTTGGTGGCTATTCCGGCTATGCCTATGGCGAACAGCGCGACGCTTGCGGCGAGAACGTAGTAGAACGGCAGCATCACATCACCAGCCTTGCGAACCTCCTTGCGACGAGAGCGCTCCCTATCGTGGCTGCGAACAGCAGCAGCGCGATGGCGTACAACAGCGCATAGTAATCCTGGAATATCTGCGGCGCGGCGAGAGTTATGCTGTTGCTCTGCTGCACGAGACTGGTCGGCAGGTAGAATATTATCGCGCCCATTCCCGCGAAGAACACCACGGCGAGGATTATGAGCAGCGGGACGTTCTCCATCCTGCTTATCTTCATCTCCGCAGCTATCGCCACCATAAGATACGTGGACAGCCCGCCGACGAACACGAAGAGCTGCAGCATGGCGAGCATCGTCTGCCCCAGGAGCAGGAAGACCAACGCGGATTCTATGAACACCAGGGTGAGCGCTATCACGGCGTGGAGGATGCGCTTCACAACGAATACCAGGAAAGATGACGCGACGATGAGGGCGGCGACTATGGCGAAGGCGTACGGCTCTATCATCGCACCACTACTCCATCTCCTCGGGCCGCTTCATGAGTGTCCTCTTGTCCCGGGCTTCGAAGTCCTCGTAGTTCTTTGTGAGTGTGAGGCACTTCGGCGGGCAGACCTCCTCGCATAGGGCGCAGAACAGGCACCGCTCGTGCCCCACCATGGGCATTATCTTGACCCCCTTGTCGGTCAGCACGTCAACCATGGTTATCGTCTTGTTGGGGCATATGCGCTCGCACGCAGAGCAGCTTATGCACGTCGCCATGTCCAGGCGGAGCATCCCGCGGTAGGTGTCCGGCAGCGATTCCTTCTGTTCGGGATACTCGACAGTGGTCCGCTTGCTCGCAAAGTTCTTCAGTGTCTCTATGACGGGCTCTACAACGGCCATCGGTTCACTTCACGAATATTATGAATGTAACAATTAAATTGATGATTGATAACGGCAAGAGATATATCCATCCGAACCTGAGCAGGCTGTTTATGCGCATCCTTACCGTAGCGACCCTGATGAACACTATGGCCAGCGATATGATCACCGCCTTGGCGAGCAGCCAGAACATCGGAGGCAGGAATGACGGGCCTAGCCAGCCCCCGAGGAAGATTATCGCTATCAGCAGGCTGCCGAGGAGCATGCGCGTGTAGTCCAGGAACAGCCCGAGCATGTAGTATGGCGAGCTGTAATCCGTGAACCAGCCTGCTATCAGCTCCGAGTCGGCCTCCCTTATGTCGAACGGTGGCCGCTCTAGCTCGGCTAGCATGCCGATGAAGAATATCACGAACCCCAGAGGCATGAGGATGATGAACCAGTACGGTGACTGCGCTGCCACGATGCTGCCGAGGTTGAAGCCGTTCGCCAGAGTCGACACAGCAACTAGTACAAGTATAACGGGCAGCTCGTAGCTGACCAGCATTATCACGGACCTCTGCGCGCTTATGTCTGCGAACTTGTTGCCGGTCGCGACCCCTCCAAGGAAGACTATGCTGGGCACGAAAGAGAGTGTGACGAATATGATGAGTAGCCCGAGGCCGAGATTGGTCGCCTGCAGCGTTGGCGACAGTGGAACAAGGAATATTAGGAACACCGAGAACGCGAGCAGGAGCGGAAGCATGGTCATAAACAGCAGCCGGTCGGCGTTCCTTGGTATGATGTTCTCCTTCGAAAGCAGCTTGATGAAGTCGGCAAGGTTCTGTAGGATGCCATACTTGCCGACGTATGTCGGGCCGTGCCTTAGGTGCGCCTTCGCGATCATCTTGCGCTCCACCCAGCCGAACAGGTAGTCGAAGACCGAGATCAGCACCGCTATGAATATCGCGTAAACTATCAGCGCCTCGATGTTGGACACTATGTTTGCGGACTGAAGCGCCTGCGTCAGCCACATGAACGGGTTACCTATCGACATCTGCCATCACCGGATCGAGGCTTGCGAGTATCGCGAAGAGGTCGGCGAACCTGTGTTCCCTGGATATGTGGTCAAGAACGGATAGGTTCACGAACGACGGTGATCTGATGGAGAGCCTGTACGGTCTCTGCGGATCCGCGACCATGTACATCATTCCCTCGCCGCGTGGGGTCTCCCTGCTGACCCTGACTATCCTGTTCTTCACGGCCGGGTTGATCAGGCGCACCGGAAGTCCCAATGCGTCGCCCTCTGGCATCTTGTTCAGCGCGTTCCTCACGACCTTTATGCTCTCCCTGAGCTCGAGCATGCGCACCTTGTACCTCGAGTACGAGTCGCCCCTGTACTGGATCTGCGGGGCGAAGTTGAGCTTCTTGTAGACGTAGTAGTCCTGGTTCGAGCGCGTGTCGTAGTTTATCCCGGAGCCGCGCAGCACAGGCCCTGTGACCCCGAAGTTTATGGCATCTTCTTTGCCCAGGACGCCTATCCCCTTCATCCGCTGTGTGAATATCGGGTTCTTCTCAAGCGTCGCCTCAAACTCTGGGATGCGCTTCTCTAGGTAGTCCAGAAGCGGTAGCGCGTGCTCCTTGAAGTCCGGAGGCTGGTCCCTTATCAGGCCGCCAATCCTCTGGTTTACGTAGAACATCCTTGTGCCCGACGACTCCTCCAGGAGCCGCATGACTTTGTCCCTGTCGCTGAACGCCCACATGAAGACCGTGGCGAGTTGGCCGACATCGTTGGCCAGTGTGCCTAGCCAGAGCAGGTGGCTGGCGATCCTCTGCAGCTCCAGCTGGATGACGCGGATGTACTGCGCCCTCTCCTTGACCTCCACCCCGAGCGCGCCCTCTATCGCAGCGACCAGAAGCTCATCGAACGCCAGGGGCGCTATGTAGTCCAGCTTCTCCATGTATGGAGGGCTCTGCATGTACATCCTGGTCTCGACCAGCTTCTCCACGCCCCTGTGTAGGAAGCCGATGTGCGTCTCAACCCTCTTTATCGTGTCGCCGTCCACGTCCACGAGTAGCCTGAGCACGCCGTGAGTGCCAGGGTGTATAGGTCCTACGTTTATCCTTGTGATCATTTGGTATCACTCTTGTATGGCTGCGCCCATTGGAAGCTCTTCCTTAGCGGAGCTTCGACACCGTCCCATTTCTCCAGAAGCAGCCTGTGTGCCTGCCTGCCCTTGATTTCTATGGCGAACATCTCCGCCATCTCGCGCTCATACCAGTCGGCTGCGCGGAAGTGCTTGATCAGCGTGGGCACCCAGGCATCTACCGGATTCAGCTCAACCTCTACGGTCTCCTCGCTGCCGTCAGCCATCTTCCTGAGGAAATATATGACTGTCAGGCTCTGGACATAGTCGACTGCGGTGATCTTGATCAGGTAGTCGAAGCCTTTCTGCTGCAACTCCTCGACAGTTTTTATCAGGTCATCTCGGCTCGTCTTCAACCTTACCACCTATCTTGTCCTGCAGTTTCATCAGCGCGCTGAACAGGTTCTCCGGCCTCGGAGGGCACCCAGCGACGAACACGTCTACCGGAAGCACCTGGTCTATGCCCTGTATTATGTTGTAGCTCTCCCACCAAGGGCCGCCGCACGTTGCGCATTCTCCGTACGCTATCACGTATTTCGGGTCAGGCATCTGTTCGTACATGCGCTTTATCTCCGGTATTATCGCCTTCGTCACCCAGCCCGCGACTATCATGACATCGCACTGCCTGGGCGTGCCCCTGAAGAGCAGATAGCCCTTGCGTTCAGCGTCAACGCGCGGCGTGAAGAAGTCCAGCAGCTCCATAGCGCAGCACGCGAGGCCGAACTGCATCGGCCATAGGGAGTTTATCCTGGACCAGTTTATCAGCCCGGAAGACATCGCCTTTGTGACATCTGAGAGCTTTGTGAACAGGACGTTCTGCCTGACCTCGTACTTCTTCATCGATGCAGCGACGAGCTTGTCCATCTCAGCCTTTGCGTTGAGGAACTTGTCGCTCGAGTAGTATTCGTTCTTCTCCTCGTCGGTCATGGCTTCACCTCCCTCCTTGATAGCAGCATCACGAATATCTCAAATATGAACCCGGTCACGACAAGACCGAGCGCGACCAGGTTGAAGTTGTACGGAAGCTGCCTTGCCGCGAACACCCAGACGAGCAGTATGGCCACTATGACCTCCAGCGCAAGGAACATCGAGAAGTAGTATATGTACTCTCGCATTATCGCGATCCGCTCGCCGATTGTCTCCTCGGCGCTCTCGTAGTTCAGCGTTGCCACGTCGTTGAGGACCGCCCTCGGGCGCATGAGCCTCGATCCGAAGAGGGTCAGGGCGGGCACAAGGACGGACAGCACGAAGAAGACAACTACCACGATGTAATTTGGGAGCATGGTTCTACATCCTCATTAAAGCTTAATATTCCTTCTGAGCCTCTTATACGAGAGTATGAGCGGCCTTAGGAGACTGGCTTCCGATAGGGGGATACGTTTGTGCTGCTGCATCAATAGCGCGCGCCTTGGCGTGGCACGCTATAGGAAGGCCCTGAACGAGAACTTCAACCTCGCAATACCCGAATGGGAAATGGGATTCAGCGTCATACACCCCGCAAAAGGGAGGTTTGACTTCAGGCCTGCGGACAGGGTCATATCATTTGCGAAGAAATCAGGGATGCCAGTTCGTGGAGGTGCACAGCTCGTATGGCATTGGGAGGGACATCTGCCCGATTGGCTCACAAAAGGCGGCTTCGACAAGGCAGAGCTATCCGACATACTTGAGGACCACATAAAGAGGATCGTCGGGAGATACAGGCACGTCTCAGAATGGGTCGCCGTGAACGAGGCTATCGACGATTCGGCAGGGCTCAGGAAGGGGTTTTGGATGACAGGCATCGGACCAGAGTATATCGAGCTTGCGTTCCGTGCAGCCCACAAGGCGAATCCCAAGGCAGTCCTTTATTACAACGATTACAGCATCGATGACATCAATCCCAAGTCCGACGCGGTCTATAGGCTGATCAAGCGCTTGCTGAAGGACGGCGTGCCTATCCGCGGGGTCGGCCTTCAGATGCACAGGGTGGAGTGGCTCCCCCCAAGCATGAAGGGAATCGAGAGAAACATATCACGCTTCCAGAAGCTTGGTCTGCGCGTGAGCGTGACAGAGATGGACATCAGGATAAAGAAACCGGTCACGCGGAAGAAGCTGCGCCACCAGGGGGAGATGTACTACAAAATTGCGAGATCTGCGCTCAGATCCGGCTGCAATGACCTCGGTTTCTGGGGCGTCACAGATGCCATCTCGTGGATCCGATGGCACTTCAATGGCTACGATGCCGCCCACCTTCTCGACAAGGAGTATAGGCCTAAGCAGGCGTATAAAAGGCTGGAAGATGCGATCCGAGAGCAGGCTTGAGACCTTCGCGGCGCTTTTGTGTATGCGCAGTAAACTTCGGCGCAGTCCTCTTTTTAAGCTTTCGACTCCGAATCGTATCGGTTAAGGAGATGTACAGCAAGAAAGCAGGAATTGCTGTGAAGGATATAATGAGCTTTCCCGTGATAGTGGCAACGCACAAGGAAAGCGTGAAGAGCATAGCGAAGAAGATGAAGCAGCACGACGTCGACTCCGTGGTCATAGTTGACGAGAAGGCCATGCCGATAGGCATAGTGACCGAGGGAGACATCGTGAGGCGGCTTCTCTCAAGGAAGCGGCACACCCTCTTCGTGAAGGCGAAGCACATCATGAGCAGGCCCGTCCTGTCGGTCCACAAGGACACGGACATGGAGAGGGCAGCGCAGCTCATGGTGGAGAAAAAGGTAAGGCGTCTGTGCGTGGTCGATGAGCTGCAGAAGCTCACCGGCATAGTGACGCAGAGCGACATCCTTGCGAACTCCAGCTACCTGATCGGAGTGCTGCGGGAGATGGTCGACACAGGATACGTAAAAGAAGTAGAGACCGTCGGCGCCTGATCAGGTCACTTCTATGCTCTCCTCGGAGTAGCCAAGCTGCAGCAGGGCCTTCTTGACGGCATCCTTGTGCTCGCCCTGCAGCTCTATCGTGCCGCTCTTGTACGTGCCTCCGCACGCTAGGATGTGTTTAAGCTCCTTCGCGGTCTTCTCGAGCTCCTCGCCGTTGAAGCCCTCGACCATCGTCATGTACTTCCTGAACTTCTTTTTCTCGGTATAGACCTTTATGCGCCTGTTGGTCTCCTTGTCCAATACGTCGCATACGCAAATCTCTTTAGGCAGTCCGCACTTCACGCACATTTCAGCCATTACTTTTGCGCACCTCTCTCGTTGAGCAGGGTCATTATCTGTGCTATGGTCCTCCTGATCTCGCGCGTCTTGCCCTTCTTGCTTGCGACTCCGGTAGAGGCTATCTTCCTCTTCTCTATGTGGAGGTCCAAGCGGAGCTCGCCCAGCTTGGCGCCGAGTGCATCCGTCGAAAGGGCCCTTAAGTCGTTTACGCGCATTTATAGAACACCTATGAAATTATGCATTTCCTCATATATTAATGTTTAGGAACCTCGACATTCTTTACCTCTCTGTCGGGGAACTTTGTGCCGGGCTGGACTATCCTGACCCTTATGCCGATGGCCCCATACTTCGGGTACGCGACCACCTCTGCCTCGTCAACCAGCTTGACAACATCGCCGGCCATTGGTATGTACCCGTGGCGCACCTTTATCGATCTTGCGCGGGCTCCCTTTGCGGCAAGCTTGCCCGCCGCGATTATCTCAGCGCCGAGAGCGCCGTTCGAGATGATGTCCCTGAGCGTTATGTGCAGCAGCGCCCTTGCATTGGCCCCCCTCTCCAGGGAGTTCGCTATGTACCTTCCCACGAGCCTTGGCTCGAGCTTCGGGTTCCTCACTTCGGCGACGCTTATCTGCGGGTTCTCTATCTTGTACCTCTTCTTTATCGTCTCGGTCAGCGAGTCGATCGTTGCGCCGCCCCTTCCTATGACTCTTCCCGGGTTGGTGACGTACGCGGTTATCCTTGTGAGCATCGGCGTCTTCTGTATCTCGACCCTCGAGAAGCCCGCTTTGCTGAGCTGCCTCTCCAGGTACTTGGTCACGCTGTTCTTTATCATTGCGTCGTCAATGAACTTCCTCTCGACTACCATGGTATCACGCTTGTGCAGGGGCCTCTGCCTTGGCCTCCTCCTTCTTCGCCTCCTTAGGTTTCTCTTCCTTTGGTTTCTCTTCCTTTGGCTTTTCCTCCTTTGGCTTCTCGGCCTTCGGCTTCGCGTCGGCAGGCGCCTTTGGCTTCGCCGCAGGTGCCGCGGTCTTCTTGTCGGTCTTCTGCGCAGGTTTCTTCTCCGTCCTCGCCCTGCGCTTCGCGGCCGCGTCAGCAGTCTTCGCTCTTGCCTTTATGAAGTATTTCATGTTGTCGGAGAGTCCCTTCTCGTCGCCCTGCCCGAGCCCTATCTCGATCTTCGAGTATTCGAGGTCCATCCTTCTGATCGGCGTGACTCCCATGTAGCTTCCGTGGACTGCGGCTATCGCGCCCTTCGGCGGATACCTCCGCTCTATCCTCGTCTTGTTGGCGCTCGCGTGCACGACTATGAGGTCGTTCCCGTCGAGGCCGAAGTTCTTGGCATTGCCTATGGCGTTGACCAGGGTCTCGCGGACCTGTTTTGCGGCGCGGACCGGGTATCTGCCCTTCCTCCCGCCGAGCTCGTGCCTCGCACCCATGTGCTTGTTGTACTTCTTGAACGCTATCGGCATGCTCATCGAGATTATGCCGTCCATCGTGTTCATC
>JASHUB010000062.1 GCA_030040265.1 Microcaldota archaeon | reverse complement strand
CCTACGCGGCCCTTCTCGCGTCTGCGAGTTGCTTCGGGAAAGGCCTGTCGATCCTTTCGGTGCCGTCCCATCGCGTCTCGCCCACTATGGACAGCTCTGCATCCTCCTGGGACGAGTACACGCTGTACGGCGGACCGCCGACACGGTTCCTCTCAACCTTCTTCAGCCTCATGTCCAGGTACACGACGAAATGTTTCCGCGTATCCCTGACCAACTCGGCGACATCACCCATACCCGGAGCGTAGTTATAGAGTGTCACTTTTATGCAGCCGTAATTAGGGTTGCTGTTATAGTAAAAAGGCAGGAACATCCTCAGCTCCCTCGCCCCACCGCTGTCCTCGAATGCGTTTATCACAGGCATCCTTCTAACGGACGAGAAAATGTCTGAGCGAAGCGCCTCAGGATTCTCGGCATCGGCTCTAAGCCTTGGCAGGTAACGCGGTCTGAAAACCATGCTAGAGTATCAATTCACCTCATTTTTAGCCTTTGGCTTTGCCCCGCTCTGCGTCGAACTTCGCTGCACGGATGCTTTTTAAAGGTTGATTGCTAACTATAGACAATCAATCGTGACTAGATGAAGGGCCTTAGCGTTATCGTGCCGACAAAGGACGAGAAGTCCGCCCCCAGTGTCATCGCCGGGATATACAAGACCCTGGGCAAGGACACAGAGGTCATAGTGGTCGACAAGAGCAGCGACGAGTACAGGGCCCCGCTCCAGAAGACCGGCGCAAGGGTCTTGGAGCAGACGACCCACGGATACGAGAATGCGCTCATGGAGGGATTCCTGGCTGCGAAGGGCAGCATACTCGCAACGATAGACGCCGATGGCACCTACACCGTTGACGACCTCAAGAAAGTCGTCGATGAGCTGGCAGGGCAGGAGGAATACGCGTTCGTCTCCGGAAGCCGAATGGAGAAGAAGACATCGGATGCGATGACGACCTCCATCGCGTTCGGCAACGGATTCATAACATGGCTGTTCAACTTCCTCTACAGGAGCTCGATGAAGGACGTGCTCTCCGGGTCGTTCGCGATGAAGCGCGAGGCGTTCGACTCGATGCGCGACGAGGCGCCGTACAGGGCAGGAACCGTATTCTTCGAGATAGAGCTGGTCAGGCGGGGATACAAGATCAAGAACATATCCATAGACTACTCGGCAAGAGCCGGCACGGCCTCGCAGATAACCAGGTCGAAGCCATTCTACGGGTTCACCATGGCGTTCCACGCCATACGGTATGCCAGGGACTACAACCCGCTCCTCATCTTCGGGAGCATAGGCGTGCTGTTCTGCCTCGCGGGCCTCGTGCTCGGCCTGTACGTGGTGTACGTCTTCCTGCACACCGGCATGTTCGACCTCGTCGGCCGTGCCCTCATAGCATTCATGCTTCTCATAGTAGGGTTCCTGTCGATAATCGCCGGCCTCATCTTGGACCTGCTCCTGGAGCTCGAGCGCAAGATCTACCGAAAGGGGATTAAGTGAGGATAGGTTTCGTCTCCGACGTGGTCTATCCATTCATGAAGGGCGGCGTAGAGCGCACGGAGCAGCGGGAGATGGCCTCGCTTGCGAAATCGCACGATGTCCATGCCTTCTCGCTCCAGCTCGAAGGGATGAAGGAAGAGTTTGTATCTGAGGGAGTGCACTATCACGCCATAGGGGCGACAAAGAAGTCTGCGCTGTTCTCTACTTCTGGTGGAAGATCCATATCATGCGCCCTCAGATTCTCAACGCTTCTTCCATTCATACTTTACAAGAGAAAACTCGATGTCATAGTTGCTAACGCCTTTCCATTCGTGCACCTTCCGGTTGTGAAGCTATACTGCATGCTAACTGGCTGCAAGCTGATAATAGATGTCGCAGAGGTGTGGAACCGCGAGTACTGGCGCAGCTACCTGGGCTCCGCCACCGGGTCGCCATCGTATGCTTACATGAAGGCCGCGCTACTTCTCGGCGACGCGTACATATCCAACTCATCCGTCACCGCAAAAGCACTGGCGGACATCGGCGTGCCATCTGACAGGATATTCACCTTCTCGCCCATAATCGACCGGGATGCCATGCGCAGGTCGACATTGGGGAAGAAGGGCTACAAGAGACGCGTGATCTTCGTTGGGAGGCTGATACGCCAGAAGAGGCTGGACAGGTGGCTCTCCGTGATGAAGAAAACGAAAGGCGTTCGTGGGACGATAATAGGCGAGGGCCCAGATCTGGAACGGATAACCGGCATGCTATCGCAGATGGGCATATCGAACAGGGTAAGCTTGCATGGCCCTATAAGCGCCCAAGAGGGACTCTACGAGCAGATCCGCGATTCCGCAGTCATGCTCCACATGTCGGAACGCGAGGGATTCGGCGCCGTTATAGTCGAGTCGCTTTCGCTCGGCACTCCTGTAATACTGCCAAGCTACACTCCTGTGCCGGAGGAGGTCAAGAGGATGTGCATGGTGCTGGATGAGAAAAAGATACCGGCGAAGATATCCGAGATAATCCGGGCTAAGGACAAGGGCAGGTATCTCAAGAACACTGATGGCCTAAGGCAATTCGAGACCGGGATAATAATGAAAGAGTATGCAAAGATATTCCGGAAACTCGACCTGAACTAGCGATGGCTCAGCACTCGATACAAAGCGACTACTCAAGCCTCTTTATTATGTGGTAGCCGAACTGCGTCTTCACCAGCCCGGACACCTGGCC
The DNA here is from genome assembly GCA_030040265.1 of Microcaldota archaeon. Taxonomy (GTDB): domain Archaea; phylum Micrarchaeota; class Micrarchaeia; order Micrarchaeales; family CABMGC01; genus JAKAWC01. The sequence continues at coordinate 7,370 of JASHUB010000062.1, read as the reverse complement.
CTTCTCCAGAGCGAACGCAGCGTCCTCGAAAGGCTTGACCATCATCCCCTTTCCGAAGAACCCGAGGTCGCCGCCCTGCCTCCTGCTTCCATCGAGCGAGTACTCCATGGCGAGCTTCGAGAAGCTCTCCCCCTTCTTCAGCTTCTCCATTATCTCCAGTGCGGTCGACTGCTTCTCGACCAGTATGTGCGCGCATCTTATCTGGTTTGCCATCATTTCACCTTGTCAGCTTCAGGTTTCATCAGCGACAGTATCAGCAGGAGGATGATTATTATGTGGTCTGTTGTGCAGTATAGGCATATCGCGCCTGTGCGGTACTCGAGGTATATCAGGAACGGCACCACTGCGACTCCCAGCGCGCTGAACAGCGTGAACGCATCCCTGTTCCTGCTGCGTATCACCAGAGTCTCAAGCAGGAAGAACACAAGGCCGTAGTCGGCTAGCGGTACCCCGAACAGCGTCGAGTACGCTCCGTGTATGACCGCGCCGCAGTTTATTATCCCTGTGCCTGGGCACGCTATTGGTATGTTGGTGTACACCTCGATGACGAGGTACAGGGCCACGATCAGCCCTATCACGGAGAGTATCAGCGCTAGCCTTTGCCTGTCCATGCGACTAACCGGTTGCGGAGTTCACTGCAGAGACGTAAGGCTGGCTGCAGACATCGGTCGGCTGTCCGTTAGTCGCCTTGCATATCTGCGCAGTTACCAGGTCAGCGGTTCCGACTATCTGCTGGGCCTCGAGGGTCGACGGGTTGTTGATGAGCGACGCGATCGTGCTCCAGTTCTCAGTGTTTATCGTTGCAGGGTCCGTGGACGCGCCGATGAGCGTCGATACGTTTGCCACGTCTATGAACGGTATGCAGCCGCCGCTCGGGCATTCGGATGTCGGCACGTCGTACGTCTGAAGCAGCGAGCTCTCCTGGGCCGTCGGAGTCTGCAGGGTCGGGTAAGACCCGTTCACAATTTTGTTCCGGTTCAGCTCGACCGTGACCAGGGTTATGTAGCTGCTGGTGTAGGTCGCGTTGTAGAATGTGAAGGTCGGAGTGGAGGCGTAGACGTCCGATGCGCTAGAAGTCATGTAGTCGATGCCGTTGAACGTCCCGAACCGCATGAGCGCTACGATGAGGCCCCACCTCTCTGCCGCGCAGTACGGGCAGTACTCCGCTCCCATGTACAGGACTTCCGGCTTGCCGTTGAGCGTGAGGTTCGGCTTGTCCGTCAGGTTTGTCAGTATCCCCTTGTACTCCGCGCCGCCTATCCCAACTGCGTTGGAGACGTTGTTCGGGACTGCAAGCTGCGAGAGTATGGATTGTGGCACGGGCACGTTGTCATAAGCTGCGATGCCCTGCGGGCCTATGCCAAGGTCCCCGCTGAAAAAGAACAGCAGCAGTGCCACCACTATTATGATAACGACTACCGATAGGTAGAGCCATTTTCTTTCCATAGAATCCAAGAGGAATTTGGCAGGTTAGGCTAATAAGGCTTTCCGTCCAACCTGCCAAATCCTCCAGATACCATGTCCCGTGGTATCGTTATGGTGACGCGAGTCCCCCTTCCCTGCCGCCGAGGATCTCGAGCATGTCCACGGCCATTATCTCCTCAACGACCCTTCCGGCCCTGCGTGCGAGCCTGTTGCGCCCAACCCTGGCGTACTGGCCCAGGACGCTCTTGACTATGGGCCTTCTGGCCGGGTCATCGAGCGCCCGTGCACGCAGCTCGCTCATCACGACCGCCGGGCTCCTTGCCAGTTCGCGGATGAGTTGCGGCTCTCCCATTCCGTGATACGTGTCCGTCTTCGGCGCTGTCCTTGGTGCCCTGAAACTATCGCGCAGGGCGCCATGGGCGGCATCGCCACCCCCCTCAAACATCTTTTGTCTTGCCCAGATCCCCATGCATCCACCTCCCAACCCCTAATTCCTTTCTGCGTTTTCTGATATTTAAAGCTAATTGCGGAAGATTTGCTCTTCGACGACAAGCCATTTTTTACTTTAAAAAGCTTTCGTAAGATTCTGTTAACTTAGAGGTTAACGACGGTGCCCGACAGCGGATACTCCGTCGACAAGTCTGTCGTCGAAGAAGCGGCATAGTAGAACTCCGACTGCTGCCTCCTCCGTTAACTAAACGAAGAATAACGTCCCAAAAGTCCGATTTCGTTCCTGGCTCACGTGCCAAGCCTGCTCTGCCCCGCGCCGATGCTCTCGCCGGGAGTCCTCTGCTGCGCGAGGCCCCTGTTGATACTCTTTATTATCTCGAACATCTTCCTCTCCCTCCTTCCGGAGATGTACATATAGATCTGATCCTTGGTGTCCTTCGCGACGAGTATGTAGACGTCTCCGGACCTGAACCTCCCTGTCCTTCCGCGACGCTGGATGTTGCGTATCTCGTTCGGTATGGGCTCGTAGAAGATGACGAGGTCTACGTTCGGTATGTCGAGTCCCTCCTCGCCTATCGAGCTCGCGACGAGGACGTCGAACTTCCGCGCGCGGAAGTCCTCGATGACCCTCTTCTGCTGGTCCTGCGTCACGCCGTCCTTCTTCCCGACGAAAGGCATGGCCGTGAAGCCGTTGTTGCGCAGGAACTCTATGAGCATCTTGATGGTGGAGCGGTACTGTGCGAAGATGATGCAGTTCTTCCCGCGGTGGTCCTTCAGGACGTCGAGGACAGCTAGCACCTTCGGGTGCTCTTCGCCGTTCTTCTGCGCCTCGATTGCGAACTGCCTCGCGGCGACTATGTTGCCGTTGCGCATGAGCTGCTCCACGGCCCTCGACCTCTTGTCGCGCTGCTCTATGCTCTCGATGTAGGCGGTGAACGGGTATATTCCCTCGCTCTGCAGCAGGTCGTACATGTGCGACAGGTTGAGCAGCTTCACGTAGCTGGCCATCGCCGCGAACTTGTAGTTCTTCGCCTGCAGCTTCTCGATGTCCCTGCCCATCTGTATGAGCCTGCCCTTCGGTATGCTGTCGGCCTTCTTGAACGGGTTGAGGCCCATCCTGCTCAGGATCAGCAGGTTCTCCGCCATTATCGGCTTGAGCAGCTCAGACAATTGTTTTACCCTGCTGCTCAGGTCAACGTTGACCACGTGCATGTATTTGGGCATCACGTACGCCTCCACATCTGGGTCCGTCGAAACCCGTGCCTCGATGTGCTTTATGCTGAGCGAGCTGACGAGCTTGCCTATCTTGTCGCGGTCGCCTCCTGGCGACGCGGTCAATCCAAGTATGTCGACTCCCTTCAGCACGGACTCGTTCGCTATGTAAGTGTAGGCGTACTTCCCCACTGCCTTGTGGCACTCGTCTATGACCACGACCCTGAAGCCGTCGAGCGAGAGCAGTCCGGCGCGCATGTCGTTCGCGACCGTCTGCGGAGTCGCAACCACAACCTTCGCCGTGTTCTCCTTCTCCTTCCTCTCCTTCTTCTTCGCGGATCCGACGAGCAGGAAGAGCTCGTCATCCCTCAGCTTGAGCATCTTCGATATCGTGCCGTGGTGCTGCTCGGCGAGCGGCTTTGTAGGCGCAAGTATCATCGCCTTTCCGCCCTTCGAAAGGCAGTCAGCTATCACCGCCGCTCCTATGAACGTCTTGCCGAGCCCTGTCGGCAGGACAACTAGGGAGTTGCCGTGCCTGAGCACGCTCTGTATTATGTTGTACTGGTACTCCCTGTACTCTATGCCGTCCAGATTCATGAAGCCGGTCGAGTTACCCAGGGCCTTCCATCTATCGTCAACCGCCATGCGACCCCTGCTGCTATGCTATGCAATTTCACAGCTAAAAGGGTTTCTCTAACGACAAAGGAACGTATAATAATCTTGCCTTGTCGTATCCCATTATGGTGCGCCAATCGATTACCCCTGAACTATGCGAGTTTGTGGGAGCGATGATAGGTGACGGCAATATGTGGACGGACGGTTCAAGATATCGCGTTGAACTAGTAGGACATCCCCATTTAGACTACGCCTATCTAACTTATTTGTCTAAACGCGCGTATGCACTTTTTGGTAAGCAACCATATCCCCTAACCATCCATAGCGGTTCTCTGCGCTTTAGGCTTCAGAAAAAAGAAGCATTTGATTATCTCGTGTCGCTAGGTCTTCCATCCGGAGCAGGAAAGGCGAAAGTAGTGACTATACCCCAACCGATAATTGATCGAGGTTGGCGCTACACGAAACTTACCATAAGAGGGATTTTCGATACTGATGGCACCGTGTTCTTTAGTAAGAAAACATACAAAGAAGCGATTTATCCCACGATAGAGATAACTACGATAAGTAAAGGGTTGGCCTATCAATTAGCAGACCTCCTAACCTCGCGGGGATTTAGGGCTCGCCTGAGAGCTTGGAAGAATCCAAAGTACAATGTAGAGTACACTATCGCAGTATATGGTAAAAAGATGCTTGATTTATGGTTTAAAGAAATTGGGAGCTCCAACGACAAGCACAAAGATAAAGTGAAGAAATATAAAAGCCTATATAAATACAAAACCTCAAGTAAGTAGCGTCAAAATCTGCCGCAATAGCTTAATCCGGGTAAGCGTCCCGCTGAAGCAAACCTAAATTAGGGTGCAGATACGGGAAGACTGTCGGTTCAAATCCGACTTGCGGCATTCATTCTTGTGATGCTATGGACATAGGGCTGATAAGACCATACGAGGTCGAGTACAACAACAGGGACATCGTAGACCTAGAAGAGGCAATCAGCGCGCTCGGGCACAAGCCGCGGAACGTCTATGTGGACAACATGGGCATACGCATAGGCAAGGGTGGCATCAAGCTCACACAGATTGTCTCGCGGGACAAGCGCGAGGACGTCGATGTCGACGGCGCGGTGCTCAGGCACCTCGGTTTCATAAAGGACTTCGAACAGTTCGGATCCAGACTATGGTCCGTAAGGGCTATGGAAGAGAACGGCATTCCAGTGATAAACAGCCTGAACAGCTGGCTGTGCGCAAGCGACAAGCTCTACTCGTTCATACTCCTGTCGAAGAAGGGCATACTCGTGCCCGAGACGGAGTCCTCGGAGAACATGTTCGTGGCGTACAACGCCGTTAAGGACTTCAAGGAGGCGGTCATCAAGCAGCTCAGGGGCGCGATGGGCTTCGGGGTCTTCAGGGTCAACGACGCGGACGTCGCGATGCACATATTCAGCTACTTCACAAACCTGAGCAAGCCTATGTACGTCCAGAAGTTCCTGGAGAAGAAGGGCGGCGGGGACTACCGCATAATCGTGGTCGGAGACCAGGTTATAGGCGGCGAGTTCAGGAAAGGCGTCGACTGGAAGAGCAACATCGCGCAGGGCGCAACGCCTCTGCCGGCGAAGCTCAACGCTGAGATGAAGGAGATAGCGCTCAAGACCACAGAGGCGCTTGGTCTCGAATACGCCGGAATAGACATCGCCGAGACAAAGGACGGCTACTACGTCCTCGAGGCGAACCCAACCATCTCGTGGCAGGGGTTCAAGCAGGCAACGAAGATAAATCCCGCCGGCCACATAGTAAAGCATTTAATTACCAAGATTAAGAAGTAATATCGTGGTTGCATGCTGTCCATACTGGTCTCGATGACGAAAAAGGGCGTGATTGGAAGGGAGAACAAGATGCCCTGGAGAGTCAAGTCGGAATCGATAATGTTCAGGAACATAACGAACGGCAACACTGTGATAATGGGCAGGAAGACCTACGAGTCCATAGGACGCGCCCTGCCGGACAGGCACAACATAGTAGTCAGCAAGACCATGCGCAAGGCATCAGGCGTCGACGTCTGCAGGAGCATCGACGAGGCGCTCGCGAAGGCGCAGGCTTATGGGAACGCAGCGTTCATAGTCGGAGGCGAGAACCTTTACAGGCAGACGATACCGCTGGTCGACAGGCTTTACGTTTCTTACATGAAGGGAGAGTTCGACGGCGACAAGTTCTTCCCAGAGATAGACAAGAGCGAATGGAGGATCCGCTCGAGGCAGGCGTTCAGCGACTTCGAGCACGTGACATACGAGAGGAAAGCTTAAGGCTCCCTCCATCTCGTCTTCTTCGCAGCCACCACGATCATCACGACAGACGCTAGTATCAGGATCGTCCAGTCGAAAGCAAGGTGCAGCGGCGAGACCGCCAGGAAACCGGTCGCGGACTGCGCTATCTGTGCGGCGTAAGTCGTGGGCGAGAGGTATGCGAGATACCTCCACGGCAGCGGTATGTACGTTATCGGGTAGTAGACAGGGGGCAGCGTCGAGAGAAGCGTGGACACCATTCCGGTGAATGCCCAGCTCTGGATTATGTCTACGGTGAACGTGGAGAGCAGGAAGGACAGCGATATCGCGAATGCGAACATCAGCAGCATCACAGCCGCTATGACGAGCGCGCCCACGGCGGTGACGTGCGCGAACAGCGCCGCCAGTATCGTGAGGATGACTATGTTGGGCAGGAAGTATATCAGCTCTGCGAGGCCCATGCCGAGTATGTAAGTGAGCGCAGAGGTCGGAGAGCTCACGACCATGTCCTGGAAGCGCATGTCGTTCTTCAGGTGCGACAGGTCCGACTGGAGGGCCATGCCCGCCGACACCATCGTCATCACGAACGCGCCGACTATCGCTACGGTGAGCAGCGTGCCAGAACTGACGAAGTAGATGACAAGGAGGAACGCGAAGGGCGCCAGCATGGAGTTTATCAGCATGACCGGCATGTTCTCCATCGGATAGACTGCGTTGACTAGCACCGACGCCAGAATCTGGCTCCAGAAGCTCTTCTTCCTAGTACCAGCCACTTTCCTCCTCCTTCTCCTCTCCGCCCTCTATAGGCCGCTTGACTATGTAATAGAATATCTCCTCCAGCGAGATTGGGCTGCTCGAGAAGCGTATGCCCTTCGCGATGAGACCCTTAGATATCCTGTTCGCCTCCCTCTCGCTGGTGAGTATCTGCCTCTGGCCGTCGACCCCGACGACCACCTCTCCCTCTCTGGGCTTGACGTGCGCGCCCTTGCCTATTATCCTGACGCTGTACTCGTGCTTTATCTTCCTGCGGAGCTCGTCCAGCGTGCCCATCGCGAGAAGCCTGCCGTTGTCTATGACGCCCACCCTGTCCGCCAGCCTCTCGGCCTCCTCGAGATAGTGCGTCGTCAGGAAAACGAAGTGGTCCCTCTTCAGGTCGTTGAGCAGGGTCCAGAGCTCCGCCCTGGATATCGGGTCCAGACCTGTGGTCGGCTCGTCCAGGAACATCACGTCTGCGCCGGCAGCCAGGACGGTAGCGACCATCGCCTTCCTCTTCGTGCCGCCTGAGAGGTGCTGGCTCTGCACGTCTGCGTACTTCCCTATCTTCACGCGCGCGAGCGCGGCGGCCGCACGTCTCCTCGCCTCCTTCAGGCTGTATCCGCGGTAAAGCATGTAA
>JASHUB010000061.1 GCA_030040265.1 Microcaldota archaeon | reverse complement strand
TCAAGTCCTTCAAGCACGCCGAACTTCTTTTCAACAAGGGCTTCACATGCGTCGTAGGTCCAAACGGCAGCGGCAAGTCCAACACGTGCGACGCGCTGCTTTTCGGGCTCGGGGAATCGTCGCTTAGGAGGGTCAGGGCCAGGAGGCTCGAAGAACTCATAATGACCAGCGCGAAGAAGGGCAAGGGCAGCAAGCTGGCAAGGGCCTACATAAAGGCGGAGTTCGGCGGCGACGAGGACATAACCGTACTGAGGGCGATAAGGGCTGACGGCAAGACCCTCTACAAGGTCAACGGGAAGAAGACGACCCGGCAGGAGGTCATCGAGATACTGAAGAAGCACAACGTCCACATAGACGAGACCAATACCATAGCGCAGGGAGAGATTCACGCGATAACCGAGATGACGCAGAAGGAGCGCAGGGAGATAATAGACATAGCCGCAGGGATAAAGGAGTTCGAGGTGAAGAAGGAAGAGGCGATGCGCGAACTCGAGAAAGTCTCTGCGCGTGTCAACGAGGCGCAGGTGGTGCTCAACGTAAGCGACGGCTTCCTGAAGGAGCTCGAAAAGGACAAGGAATCGGCTGAGAAGTTCTCGGTCCTCTCTGCGCGGCTCAAGGCGCTCACGTACAGCACTCTCTCGAAGAAGAGGGACGCCGCGCAGGCTGCCCTGGACGGATACAACGTAGAATCGGCAGCGCTGCAGGCAAAGGAGAGGGTGATGAGGGAGTCAACAGGGAAGCTTACCAAGGTCATTGACGAGTTCAGCGCAGAGAAGCAGGGCATAACGAAGGAGATGGCGGAGAGCAGCAAGAGCGCAGGCGAGACCGGGAAGAAGCTCGAGGCCATAAATACCGAGCTCGCGACCATCTCGGTCGAGCTAGGCAACTTCAAGGAGACGATCGAGACCAACTCGAAGGCCGAGAAGGCGCTGGACGCTGAGATAAAGAAGGCCAAGGAGGTCATCGCGACCAACGAGGCCAAAGTGGGCGCCGCGCGCACGTCCGTCGCCTCGATCGAGAAGCAGATATCTGCATCGAAGGCCACGGCGGAGCAGGAAAGCGACACTGCAGAGAAAAGGATCAAGGAACTGGACCGGCAGCTGCCCGATGTGGAAAGCAAGCTCGGCGCGGTCCAGGGTTCGATAAACATGCTCAACACGGACCTCACGCTGGGGAAGGGCAAGCTTGAGGGCATAGAGAAGGAGGCAAGCCTGCTGGAGAAGAAGGGATCGGAGCGGAAGAAGGCGAAGGACGAGCTCTCCAAGAAGGAGGCGAAGCTTGCAGCGCAGAGCGACGAGCTCCAATCGGCGTTGAAGGCCGCAGAGTCAGATGCTTCGAAGGCGGCGAAGGCGATGTCCGAACTGGACGAGAAAGCGATCGAGCTGAAGCAGGAGAGGTTCGCGGCCCAAGCCAGGGAGAGCAACCTCTCTGACAAGATACGGGACGAGTTCGGCGAGAAGGACGGCTTCTTCGGAAGGGCAGGTGAGCTGTGCACTTATGATCTCGAATATGCGGTAGCCGTAGAGACGGCTGCGGGCAATAGGTTCGATTACCTAGTCGTGGACACGATGAGCACGGCGAACAGGATAATCGAGTACCTGAAGAAGAAGGAGCTGGGCCGCGCGACATTCATGCCGTTGAAGGAGCTCCGCTCAGATGCCAGCGAATCAACTGCAAAGGGGCTGACGGGGCTCACGGAGTTGATAAAGTTCGAGGCGAAGTATGCGAAGGCGTTCGGCTACATATTCGGGAACACATACCTGCTGGAAGCCGCCGAGGATGCCAAGAAGCACGGCGTAGGCAAGCACAGGTACGTCACGCGTGCCGGAGAGCTAATCGAGCAGTCCGGCATAATATCCGGAGGCTACTCGAAGAGGAGGACCTCGGTCGCGGCTCTCGACAGCCAGATAAAGTCAATAGCCAAGGAGCGTGACACGCTCAAGGCGGAGTCCGACGCGCTGACAAAGAAGACATTCTCCCTGAGGAAGGAGATAGGCACGGTCGAGATAGACCTTGGGTCCACAAGGAAGGCGCTGGAACAGGCCACGGAAGAACTGCTCGATCTGACGTCAGAATCGAAATCGGTCGCAGCAGAGGTCAAATCGATAAACGAGAAGGTCGCGGCTGCGCAGAAGGAGATGATGAGCCTCGATGCGGAGAAGGTCTCGCTCACCGACAAGCTGAATGGCATGAAGGCAGAGCTCCAGAGGCTCTACAGCGAGTCTCTCGCAACTGCGAAAGAACGATCGCGCCACGGTGTCGGAAAGGCAGAGCGCGAGAGGATAGACAAGCTGAAAGGCGACGCGGAGCAGGCAAGGATAAACATCGCCGCGCTCGAGAAGGAGAACGAGATGCTGCAGAAAAGCCTGGGAGACCAGACGCTTCAGTACGATGCCGCAAAGAAGAGCATCGAGTCCGCGAAGAAGGCGACGTCCGAGAAGAAGCTCAGGGCTGAGATACTCGAAAAGGCAAAGTCGGAGATAGAAGAGGCGCTCAAGCACAGCAGCAAGTCCACGCAGAAGGCGTTCGAGCGGCAGAGCACGATCGACGCGGAGATTGCAAAGCACAGCTCTGCAAAAGGCAAGCTGATGGGCGAGATCGAGGGCATCGTGAGGCAGTTGAACGACCTCAGGGTCAAGCTCGGACAGGTCGAGGTCAGGCTGAACGACCTCGCTGCTGAACTCGCCGCATACAAGGACCAGCATCCGGAGGTGCTGAAGGACGCCATCGAAGACATGGAGCGGGAGGCTGCCATAGTACAGTCAAAGATAACGGAACTCGGGAACGTGAACCTCAAGGCGCCCGAGCTCTACGGCCAGAAGAAGTCCGAGGTGGACGAGGTCGCGGCGAAGGTGGCGACGCTGGAGACCGAGAAGAGGGCGGTGCTGAACATGATCGAGGAGATAGGCGCGAAGAAGTTCGAGACTTTCATGGACACGTTCAGTGCAGTCAACAAGAACTTCAGCAAGCTCTACACTTACTTCTCTCCGCTGCCAGCATCGATAGAACTTGACGACGCGAAGGACCCGTTGAGCGGAGGGCTCGAGATAAAGATAAAGAACGGCAACGCATACAAGAGGGTCGACTCCATGTCCGGGGGCGAGAAGTCGCAGCTCATGCTGTGCCTCATATTCGCGATCCACATGTACAAGCCGTCATCGCTCTACATATTCGACGAGGTCGACGCTGCGCTGGACAAGGAGAACTCGAAGAAGCTGTCGCTTCTGATAAAGGACCTGTCGCAGAACGCGCAGTTCATCGTGGTCAGCCACAACGACTCGCTGATCGTCAACGCGCATGCGGCTATCGGCGTCGTGAGGCTGGAAAGCGAATCGAAAGCGGTAGGTTTAGAAATATCCAATTATATAGCTAAGTAGACGGTTCGATGAAACAGCAGCAGAAGCCCGTAAGCAAGCAGACCAAGCAGTTGACATATGCACTTTACATCCTGCTCGTGATCTTCATAATAGCGTACGCGCTTTACAATAACATAATAATAGGCGCCGCGGCTTTCACCGTCATCGTGGTGCTGGTCATAGTGGAGGTCAGGTCCAGCGTGCAGTCGGAAGGCACGATGAAGAGCGTGTATGACATCGGCATTGCGATCGCCGCGGCAATCGCGCTGTGGATAGTGCTTGTGGCGGTGCTCCATACGACATCGCCTATAGACGCGGTGGCGAGCTGCAGCATGCTGCCCGTCCTGCATCGCGGAGACCTAGTCGCCCTGCATGGGATCAGCAACCCGGCGCAATTCATAGCGGAGCACAACATAACCGTGGTGAATGTCAGCACGTCAGCCATGGACTCGATGCTCGGTAACCTCAACAGCGAATTCCTTGCCTACTATGTCTACTTCCACGGGAACACGTCGCAGATATACCAGATATTCAACGCAACCGGTTATTCTGTCGGCCTCTACAACACCGGATGCATCACGGCTTATGCGGACCGTGGCGAGGCCTACAACTACGGCAAGTGCATGGTCAACTCGCAGGGCAACAACCTCGTGAAATACAACTACACTTTCGGCAACGTAACGCTCAACGGGCAGACGCTGCGCATAATCGAGACCTCGAACATAACGATAGGGAACACAACTATATCCGAGGACTACAACAACCCTATAATAGTGTACAGGACAACTCCGACGGACTACTTCACAGGCGACATAATACACCGCGTCTACGCGGTGATACACGCCGGCAGCAGCTACTACTTCCTGACCAAGGGCGACAACAACCCCGGACTTGACATGCAGTTCGCCAACTCTCCCCCTCCTCTGAACCAGACCGTCGGTTACGTGGTTGGGGACATACCAGTGCTTGGCTACATCAAGCTTATCCTGAACGGACAATTAGGGACTGTAGCCGGTTGCAACCAGCAGATACTCAGGTAGCCGTTATCTTTTCAGGACAACACCGCCCTTTCCGGGCGGCTGGATGGGCTGCGCTGGCTTGAACGACTCCTCTCCTTTCTGCCGGTAGCCCTTCGCAAGACCGTCGACCCAGTCTGCCCTTGAAGCAAATCCGCGCTCTCGCAGCACCCTCGCAGCGTTGCCCATGTGCGTTGCCAAGCTTAAGAATGCAGACGCCCTCGCCTGGGGCTCCGTCATATGCTGCGTTATCGCAGACTCAGATACACTAAGCAGCGCGTGTATCCTGCCGGGATTCTCCTCGCTCTTAAGCGTCTGCTCGAGCAGGTCTCCAAGCCTCTTCAAGTTGGCGAGCAGCACGGCATAATCATTTGGCCGCTTGAGTGAAGAAATCGCATCTGCATCAGATGATTGTGCGCCTGGCTCTGGCATAGGTCGCATCCACATGACTCAGGCAGGCCTGAGGAGATTCTGCGCGGTCGTGTTCTTCGCCGCTTCCCATCTCACCATTGCGATCAGCGAAGCAAAGTCGGCGTTCCACTTCGCCATCACGTATTGGTTGAACTTTTCGTCAACGCCCAGCTTCTTGACCGCTTCGACGAACCGTAGCGTCAACACCGCCCTCTGGAGGGCGATGTCGAGGCCGATTCCCTTGTATCTGAGCATTAGTTTCTCCCTGCTGTCCTTTATGTCCTGCATGCCGTAGTAGTTTGCCGCCCATTCTCCGCCCATGCCCACTGACTTCATAAGCACCTCTCTTGCAACCGATGCGATGACTGACGTCCTGGCCGCTTGCTTTGCAAGCTGCTCTTGCTCTGATTCGTCCTCCACCCTTACTGCAGCCTCCTTCTTGCCCATGCTGTAGATCATAGCTGCTGTCGCGAGCCCTATCTCGACGCCCATCAGCCTGTCAAAGAGCACGGAACTGCGTGCGGCCGCCTTGATGGCCATCTCAAGCCCGAGTTCAAAATATTCGCTTACTATGTCCTCCTGCGCAACCCTTGCCTGCGGCGGCGTCCTGGCATTTGCATCGATGGCTGCCTTGAAGGAGTTGAGTATGCCTTTGGAAGTGCTGAACCAGTCCCCCTTTGCAATGCCGTCGTCAAAAGACCTCCTTTCATCAGAGCCTATGACAGTGGGCCTGGTGATGACCGCTACCGGCGCCCGTGACGCCATGGCTGGGGTATCTGATGCTACAGCCGGAGTTACTGGTCCTGACACGCTTTTCACCTAAACTGCTGAGGTCGAAGTCCTTTATTAACGTTCGCTTTAAAATCGGCAGAACGCTCAAAACTTCCTGTGAAGCTCTCCGAGGTCTCTGGCAATCGCCGATGCAACTCTAGGACTGCATCCTGAATCGAGAGCGAGCTCCCTGAGCTGCCTCGCCTCTGCGCCTGCAGACATCCTTATCGGTCCTTCTGGCCCCTTCGGAGGGGTTATCGGTTTTGTTCCTGGTACTGGCATGTTATCACTCTAAGCGCAATCACTTCTTTGCCTTCACTACCGGCGTTCCCGCGGTCGACCTGCGAAGGTCCGCAAGCCGCCTTGCATAAGCGGCAACTCCAAGCGCCTTCGCCGCTGCATCCTGGTTGCCACTGGCCATATGCGACCTCGCAGCCTCCTTGAAGAGGGCGCTGGCTGCTTCCGGAGCCCGGTCTATCACCCTGAGGGCGAGATCCGAGACTCCACTGAGCGGTACGGTTTCCATATTCTTGCCTTTCATTTCCTGTGCCTGCTCATGTATATGATTTTCCAACACTATATTGGTTGCCTCTTTCCCTCGTCATTCTAAGGAACAGGGCTGCAAAAATACTGCGAAAATTAGAGTTCCGTTAAGACAGCATCCTTCGTATCTCTTTTAGCGTCAGGACCTGCTTAGCGGTGAGCGCCTTCCTTGCGACCTTCTCCGCTCTGCCATTGTATCCTGCTTCTTTGAGCGCTCTCCTAACCTCGTTGGCAAAACCACGGCGTATGTCCGAGTGCGCTGGTCCGCCGAAGGCCGCGGCTAGGCCAAAATTCATCATAGCTACGCCTTCCAAATGCGCTCTCGTCCTTCTGCTTACCTTGGCCACAAAAGCTCCCCCTGGCTGTGACGGCTGTACTGTTGGATTAGATACTGGCATGTATAAAACACCTTCGCTAGGGTTCTATTACATGAAAATCCAGGTATAAAAAGGTATCCTATTAGTGGCACGACGTCAGCGCCTGAAAGCCCTCTGCAGGGCCTGCTTCGCCCCGCCGAGATCGCCTGCCTTGGCCAGGTTGGTCGCCATGTTCTCCGCCGCGTTCCTGCGATAGGCCTGGTCGGCGACCTTGGTGAAGGGCTCGTAGAACCTGGCCATGTCGCGGAAGGCTTCCCGCTCGACCCGCGTGGGGGCGGGGCGCACGCTATCCAGAGCCAGCAGCGACCTCTCCATCCAAGGAGGCACCGCTGCGCCATTCCCGTCCTTCGGGCCCTTACGCATCCTGTTTTGGTCCATCTTAACCGCCCCATGCTATGGGTGAAAGGCTAATGCTTAGGCGAATAAGGTTTAAATACCTTTTCGTGGAGAAGATAGAGTATAAAGTGCATATTCTATGCTCTTTTGCCCGCCTTAGCGGGCGCATATATTGACTCTCGATGAGATATATGGCGGATATCGGAAAGGACATTAGGTTAGCTGTCGACACCGGCAAAGTCGTGCTAGGCGCACGCGAGCTGATGAAGGCGGTGAGCGGCAAGAAGGCAAAGCTTGTCGTCGTAGCTAGCAAGGGCAAGGCCGACACCGTCAGCGACATACTTCACGTCTGCAAGATCGCAGAGATAAAAACGATAAAGTTCGAGGGCAACTCGATGGACCTGGGCGCCGTTTGCGGAAGACCATACTCGGTCAACGGGCTCGCCGTCATCGAGGCCGGGAACTCGAACATACTGAAGGAGACTGCTCAAGAGTGATCAATTGCCAAGAGGAGAATTCGCTGCAAAGGAAATTCTACGCCACAGGAAGCAGCACAGGCTGCTCAAGAAGTGGTGGAAGAGGAAGCACTTCAAGCTGAAGCAGAAGTACGACCCGGTAGGCACGGTGCCGATGGCAAAGGCGATTGTCCTCCAGAAGTTCCAGCTGCAGCAGAAGCAACCACACTCGGGGCTGATCAAGTGCGTCCGCGTCCAGCTCATCAAGAACGGCAAGGTCGTAGGCGCTTACGTCCCATACGACGGCTCAATCAACTTCATAGACGAGCACGACGAGGTCACGATCCAAGGACTCGGCGGCTCGCAGAGGGGCCAGATGGGATGCATCCCTGGGCTCAAGTACCGCGTTATCGGGATCAATGGCACGGACCTTTACCAGATAGTGAAGGGCAAGAAGGACAAGCCGAAGAGATGATGGTGATATTTTATGCCTGAAGACGAACCAAAACCAACCGAACAGAACGCCACCCAGGCAGATACTACGCCGAAGAAAGTTCCTAAGCGCAAGGAGGTCGCAGCCGCTCCTGCTGAGCAGATGCTGCCGCAGCCAGAGTCCAACGCGGTCCTTCCAGCGCCGGAAAAGAAGGTCGTCCGCGTCACGAAGAAGACGCCGGTAACCGTCGGCGAGCACCTGATATTCGGGAAGTACAGCGCCAAAGACATAGTCGTCAGGGATCCGAGCATCGCGCCGTACATAACGTTCAGCGCGAGGCAGTATCCCAACATCTACGGAAGGAGAAAGTATCTCGCATACTACACGTCGCACATAACGATCGTCGAGCGGCTCATCAACAAGCTCATGAGAGGAGGCACGGGCAAGAAGGTCGGCGGCAAAGTGATAAAGACCGAGGGCAGGCTGCAGGGCAAGAAGCTCAAGGTAATGCACGTTGTCGAGGACGCTTTCGATTCCATCAACAAGAACACCGGCAAGAACCCTCTGCAGGTCCTTGTGGACGCGCTGCAGAACAGCGCACCCATCGAGGACACGACCAGGGTCAGGTACGGAGGCATAAGCTACAATGTTGCTGTCGGAATAAGCGCAGAGCGAAGGCTCAATGTCGCGCTCAAGAACGTCGCGCTCGCGGCGCTTGTCAGCGCTTTCCGGGCAAGGCGAAGCCTCTCTGAGGCGCTCGCCAGCGAGCTGACCCAGGCGGCCAACAAAGACCCCAACAGCTACGCGATAAAGAAGAAGGTCGAGCTCGAGAGAATCGCGAGAAGCGCGAGGTAATCCTTATGGTCAGGAAAGAATTCGTAGCGGAAGAAGTCGTAAGAATAATGACGGATCTCGAGCGGGTGAGGGACGTCGCGATAATAGCCCACGTCCACCACGGAAAGACGTCGCTCACGGACTCGCTGCTCGCTCGTTCTGGAATCATATCCAAGGCGGTAGCAGGAGAAGCGCTCTACACCAACTACGAGGCGATAGAGAAGGAGCGAAAGATGACCATCAAGTCTGCAGACATCTCGCTATCGTTCAACTACAAGGACAAGGACTTCATAATCAACCTCATAGACACTCCCGGGCACGTGGACTTCGGAGGCCACGTGACAAGGTCCATGAGGGCCGTCGACGGCGTAGTTCTTGTCGTAGACCCAGTAGAGGGCATAATGCCTCAGACTGAGACGGTGCTCAGGCAGGCCCTCAAGGA
>JASHUB010000060.1 GCA_030040265.1 Microcaldota archaeon | reverse complement strand
GATCGGCATAAGGCCGATAAAGGGCGTCCTGCTTGTCGGGCCCCCGGGCACGGGCAAGACACTGCTGGCGAGGGCGGTCGCTACAGAGCGCGAGTCGAACTTCATACCGATAAAAGGCCCAGAGATACTCAGCAAATGGGTCGGCGAGAGCGAGAAGATGCTGAGGGAGACGTTCAGGAAGGCGAGGCTCGCTGCCCGTGCATAATATTCATAGACGAGATCGACTCCGTGGCGAGGTCCAGGACAGGCGAGGACTTCGGCGGGTCAAGGGTCACAGAGCGCATAGTGGACACGCTGCTCACGGAGATGGACGGGCTGCAGGAGCTAAAGAGCGTGGTCGTGCTCGCCGCGACAAACAGGCCTGAAGACATCGACCCTGCGCTGCTCAGGCCCGGACGATTCGACAAGATAGTCAGCATACCGATGCCTGGGGTGGAGGAGAGGCTCGAGATATTCAAGGTCCACACGAAGCGCATGCCGCTTGCGAAGGACGTAAGGCGCGAAGACCTCGCGGAGTCTACCGAGAACTACACCGGCGCGGAGATCGAGAACCTGTGCAGGGAGGCAGGCATGAACGCCATAAGGAACAAGAGAGAGGAAGTCAACAAAGGCGACTTCGAACGGGCCATGCAGGACATAAGGCCCGCGATACCGAAGGAGCTCGCCGAGCGCATCAAGCGGTTCAAGGAGGAGCCCCAGAGCATGTATCGCTAACGGCTAAATAGTTTACTGATGCTTAAAGAAGTGACTTCTAAAGTGATTTCTATGAAGATAGTTTACTCTGACAAGAAGAGTGGGAAGACCTCCCAACTGGAAGTAGCGAAGGACAGGGAAGCGCAGCTGATAGGCAAGAAGATCGGAGACACGCTCGACGGTTTCGTCGCCGGACTGGAAGGGTTCAAGCTCCAGATAACGGGGCTCAGCGACAAGACCGGATCCCCGTCGCGAAAGGAGATAGAGGGCACGAGAAAGGCGAGGCCCCTGATCAGCGAGGGCGTCGGCATAAGGTCAGCGAAGCACGGGCACAGGCGCAGGAAGCTGGTGCGCGGCAGCGCGATAGGCCCTGAGACGGAGCAGATAAACACTGTCATAACAGAGTACGGCGCAAAGCCTCTCGAGGAGTTGTTCAAGCCAAAGGCGAAGAAGGAGGAGTAATCCTTGATCCTTATGACGTCCAAACAGAGTGAGCAGAACATAGGCACGCTTGGTCACGTCGACCACGGCAAGACCACGCTCACCGCTGCAATCACCCATGAGTGGACGGACCGCCACAGCGAGAGCGTAAAGAGGAGCATGACGATAAAGCTCGGCTACGCAGACGCTGTCATAGGGAAGTGCGGCAGCGACTACACGACCGAGACGAAGTGCGGCGACGGAAGGCCTCCCGAGCAGGTAATGAAGATCTCGCTGCTCGACGCCCCGGGCCACGAGACGCTCATGGCAACGGCCATCGCCGGATCCAACATAATCGATTCGGTGCTGTTCGTGATATCATCGGCAGAGCCGGTGCCGATGGCGCAGACAAAGGAGCACCTCATGATAATCAACGCGCTCGGGATAAAGCGCGCGGTAGTGGCGCAGACGAAGATCGACATAGTCGGCAAGGAGCAGGCGAAGAAGAGCTACGCCCAGATAAAGCAGTTCCTGAAGGGCAGCGTGATAGAGAACGCGCCCATCGTGCCGGTCATGGCGAACAAGAACATAAACGTCGACGCCATCCTTGACGAGATAGTCAAGATGGGACTGCCGAAGAGGGACACCGCATCGGACCCGCTCATGTACGTCGCGAGGTCGTTCGATGTGAACAGGCCAGGCACCAAGATAAAGGACCTGATCGGCGGAGTAGTCGGAGGCTCGATTGTGCGCGGAACATTCAAAGTGGGAGACGAGATAGAGATACGCCCAGGCATAAACGTCTCGAAGGACAAGACCAAGCGCGACGTCTACGAGCCTATCATAACCAGGATAGAGAGCCTCTCAGCTGGGGTTGAGAAGCTCCAGAGCGCGATAGCCGGCGGCCTCATCGCGATAGGCACGGACATGGACCCGGCGATGACGAAGGCGGACGGGCTTGTCGGCCAGGTCATCGGTCATGTCGGAAAGCTTCCTCCTGCCGTCTCCACAGTCAATCTCGCTTACAGCTCGCTCAACCGCGAAGACTTGCCCAAACAGGGGTTCAAGCCCAACGAGCCGCTCATCCTCGGAATTGGGACGGGGACGATGATCGGGTTCGTGAAAGGCACAAAGAAGAACACGCTATCCGTCGACCTGAAGCACCCGGCCTGCATAGACAGGAGCGGGAAGATATCCGTCCTAAGGAACTTCAGCCAGAGATGGAAGCTCTCAGGGTTCGGCACCATCGCTTAGGCGCGCTTTGAAGGATATGATCTAGGCTTCGGTTCCACCCATGCCCTCGCGCCATCCAGCCCGATGTTGAAGTCCATTGGGCTGTACGCATCTCCAAGCTGCCCGAGTATCTTCTCCCTGACCGAGGCGTCTTCTGGCACGGCCTCCAGCAGGAACCCGCCGTCTCCTGCCCCGACGAGCCTTCCTCCAAGTCCCCCTGCCTTTAGTATCATTTCGTGCAGCCCGTCTATCGCAGGGTTGCCCCTCTTCATCGGCCAGCTGGCCTCGAGCAGCGGTCCGAGTATGTTCGGATCAAGTATCGACCGGTCATCAACCGCGCGCACGAGGTTCTCGACGTGCGACCTCAATGCAAGGTGCTTCTGGATCTCCGATCCCGACTGGCTCGCAAGCCTGCCAAGGGGATCGAAAGACTGCCTGCCCATGTTGGTGGGCACAAGTATCAACGAGTCGCTGAGCCTCTGGCCCTCCTCGCTCGTAAGCTCCTTCTTCCTGACCTCTGGCACGCGCTCGTCGGCGTAGAACTTCATCTCCACAAGGCCGCCCCAGATTATCGCTGCGGGATCCTGTTGGCCCAGCTTGCCCTCCTCTGCGGCGACGTCGACCCTCCCGTCCTTCGACGCCCTGAGCGCCTGCGCAAGAAGAAGCCTGCGCTCGAGTTCCCTCGTATCTTTGTACAGCTGCTCCTTCGTGTAGATGTGCTCTGCGCCGTTGACGAACATGTCGAACCCGACCAGCAGTCCCGCGCCGAATGCCGTGCTGGATGATAGCCCGGTCCCCTTGCTCGATGGTATTGTCACGTGGCAATGGACCTCGATCCCGGTGTCTATGCCCTTTATCTTAAGTGCTTCCCTTATGATCTCGTGCCTCACTTCTGTGGCGCGCGAGACTTCCTCCTCTGTCTTTCCGTAGTAGACTAGCACTTTGCCCTCGCTCTTAGGATAGACTGTGAAGTCCGCGCCGTGCGAACCCAAAGTGAAAGCGACGCCTAGCCCCCACTGCGCATCGGGGTGCTTTATCGCCTTGTTGACATCGAGCGCGCTTCCGAGGCTTACCCTCCATGGAGCGGTTGACCTGATGATCTGTTTTACTGCCACGAAACCACACTCAGAAGTTATCGCGATATGGTATTTAAGTATTGCTGTAAGTCACTTTTCACAGACGCACGAAAGCGTCTGGGCTTTTATCTCAGGTATGGTCTCGAGGATGAGCCTCTTCACCTTCTCGACGTTCATGTCGAAGATGCGCTTGACCTCATCGAAAGTCACCGGCTCGGCCTCGTGAGGGAGGTGCACGCCGTTGTCGTAATCAGTAACAAGGCCCACTCCGAGGAAATGTATCTTCTTCTCGCGCGCCAGCACCACCTCCGGATACGCGGTCATGTTTATCGTCTGGAACCCCTGCCTGATGAACATCGCAGACTCCGCCTTTGATGAGAATCTCGGTCCGTTCACCACCACGACAGTGCCACGCTTGTGGCAGTTGTAGCCGAGCTCGTCCGCCTTTCGCGCCGCGATGTCCGAGAGCGTGCTGCAGTACGGGTCGGAGACGCTCGTATGCACGACCTCCGGGCCATCGAAGAATGTGTCCCTACGCCCATGAGTCATGTTCACGAACTGGTCGAACAGGACCATGTCTCCCGGCTTGTAACCGATGTCAAGCGAGCCGACCGCGTTCGATGTGATTATCCACTTGACTCCGAGCGACGCGAGCGCCTCTATGTTCGCGATGTACGGAACTTTGTGCGGCGGAAGCGTGTGCGCCTTCCCGTGCCTGTTCAGGAACGCGACCTCGATGCCCCCCACCTTGCCCACTGCTATCGGCCCGCTCGGCCTGCCGTACTTGGTGTCGACCTCTTCCTCTGTCGCGCCTTCTAGTATGCTGTAGAGCCCGCTTCCCCCTATTATCGCAACTTCCGCCATCCTCTCACTCCAAAAGTTTCCTCTTTATCAGGTCCGGAAGGATCCTCGTACGTATGAATTCTGATACCTCCATGTTCTTGATGTCTTTCTCTCCGATCCAGTGCAGGGCCATGATCTCGCTAGACGGCTTTGCAGCGCCGTCAAGCTTGCCCTCATAGAGCCTCATCATCAGGTCCCCTCCTCCGGCAGCAGGGCCCGTGTACTCGCCGATGAACTTCAGCGTCGATTCGTTGATGCCGCAGTCCAGCTCTTCCTTCACCTCCCTGCGCACGCATGTGACATCGTCTTCACCCTCCTCGAACTGCCCGCCAGGCATTATGTACTCGGGGGTCATGTCTCCTGGATACTTCTGGCAGACCAGGAACTTGGTCCTGTCGGGGCTCAGAACGAGCAGCCCAACCTTCCTGTAATGCTTTCCTTCTCCCATGTTCTCACGAATACTATCTGACGTTCTTTATGAATACGACAGCGTCGGTCTCTCCCCAAAGTTTCTCCACCGTTCCCGCCTTCCTAAAGCCATTTTCTTTATTATATCTATGGGCGGCCCTATTCTCCGGCGACGTTTCGGTCACAAGATATCTAACGCCGCGCTTCTTCGCCTCTGAGACGAGCTTGCGCATCAGCGCAGACGCTATCCCTAGCCTTCTGTACTTAGGCTGTACGTACAGGTCTTCTATGTGCCAGTGCCTGCTCCATATGCTCCCGAACGTCAGGAAGCCGACTATGTCGCCGTCCGCGACAGCCACAAGCGTGTGCCCCTCCTTTATGCGGTCCTCAACGTAGTCAACTTCGTACTTCGGGTTCCGCCTGGACCAGTCAGGCCATTCTGTCTTGCTCAGCTTGAGCAGCCGCCTGAAATCAGGTTGCTTTGCATACCTCACATTGTACATCGGATCCCTCAGATATTCTTGTCCATCCAGACGAACGCATTCCCCTTCTTTAGCCCATGCTTGGTGTTGAAAAGGACGACCGGATCGTGCGTGGCGTTAGCAAGCGCATAGAGGTAGCTAACCTTGTTCCTCTTCAGCCGCTTCTCTGCCTCGGAGTAAAGCGCATGTGCGATACCATGCCTTCTGTACGATGGTATCACTGTGAGGTAGACCAGACAGGCGCACTTCCGGGAAGGCCTGTCGACGTCCCTCATGTTGGCATAAAGAAAGCCGACAGGTTTCTTGCCGTCTTCTGCAACAAGGAAGACGCCGTTAGGGTTTTCGCACAGGCTCCACCTGAACTCAGCCTTCGTCATGAACGGCTCCAGCCTGTTGACCTTCAGTTCGGGAGTGTGTGCCCCTATGGCGTACAGCGAAGCGAAATCCTTCTTTGATGCCGCCCTTATGTTGATATCCATCCCATCACTCAACCAGCTATGTGTGGAACATTGAGCAGCAGGTAAAGCACTCCGCTAGCGATCGCGATCAGTCCCAACGCGGCGGTCACATAGACTATCTTCGACTTGCCCGCGATCTTGATCAGGAAGTCTATCAGGAACAGGCTTATCACCGTCGCCGTGATTATCGCGACTATGATTCCAAGAGCTCCTATCGATGCGATGGCAACCGAGACATTAGTGTGCGACGCGACGAGCGTTAGTGCGAATGCGGCTATGGCTGCGAATATGCCGGTAAGGAACGAGAGCCGGAACGCCTCGTCCGCTTCCACCTTCATGAGCAGCAGCGCACTTGTTGTTATCCCAGACCTGCTCACACCGGGCAGTGCCGCGATCCCCTGCGCTATGCCCACCAGCGCAAAGTCCTTTGTAGAGAGGTCCTCGAGCTTCCGCGTGTTCTCTCCGTGCAATTGCTTCTTTCTCGAATGCCTTATCACCGCGGCATCTATCAGAAGGACGATTCCGATTATCAGGAGCGGCACCCCCACAGGTATCCCGGAGAGCGAGTCGGCAAACAGGTAAAGCGGAGCCCCGATGATGCCCGTCAGGACGATGGTCACAAGGATGTAAACGAACAGTTTTCTCTTCATCGCGTCCTTAGCGCCGAGCAGCACTTCTATCAGGCCGAAAAGCTCCTTCCTGAAGTAGATTATCGCAGCGATGATCGTGCCGATCTCCATGAACAGGCCGAACGTGTACGCCTGCTGGAATGTGAGGTGCAGGAGATACTGCGCGGCGATGAGCACTTGGGTTTTGCTGCTTATCGGCAGCCACTCGGATATTCCCTGGACGATGCCTATGAGTATGCCGTTTATTATCTGGGCTAGAGCGGTCATCAGGTTCACAAGATTGTCGTCGGTAGTCCGAGAGCTGGCCCCAAAAAGACGGACTATTAACTAAGGCTGTTTATTCTTTAATACTTTCGCACGGACATCGCTGCGCCGCGCCCCCTCATGCGCATGTTTTAAATAGCGGCCAGCAGTGATGCTTATCAAAGGTGGAGGTTTCTTGGGGCATCGATCCTAAAAACTAAACCAGAAGGACAGACGATTTTTGTAAGGACCTTCCACGGCTTCCAACGTTCTCGACGTGAAGCCGTCGGTCCGCATCGCGTTAATCCCGAGAGGATTAAAGGAGAGTGGAAACATGAGAGTGAGGAGGACAAGACAGGCGGGCAGCCGCGGCGCTGCCAGATTGGATCTAGACTTCGTTCCGGCATCGGAACTTCTGAAAGCGGAGAGACAGGCCGGGCCAGACGGCCCGCAGAGGGTGGAGGGCGCACAGGTCGCTGCGAGTATCGCCCAGGAGGACGACCCGAAGAAAGTCGGGAGACTCTACCTGCAGTACGTCAAGGACCATCCAGAGGCGAGACCCCCTGGCGGGGTCGTAAGCCTAGATAATTGGCATCCGGAGAACGCGGGGAGCGGCCGGGTGATAACGGTCCCAGGCTCCCCGCTGACAAAGGGGAGGCGGCAAAGGCCTAAGTCTAGTTTTGGCTTCGTCGCCACCCTCGGCAGGTTCGATTCCGGCATAGTCCCTGCCCCGACGGTTGTGCTGGCCACTGTGTTTTCTGAACTGAAGCGGCCTGAGGATGCGCCAGCGGTCGCCAGCGACTTCGGACCAGATTTCCCCGCATGCCTTCAGGGTGGGCAAGAGATAGTTCCGCAGGCTCCTGTGAAGGTGGAGTTCGTCATGCTGCCAGAAGCCAACACGCAGGTGCCTTTCGCTGATGAAACTGAGCTCACGGGACTGCGCAGGCTCCAAATACGCGTGCCGTCATTGCCGACGCATCCGAAGTTCAAGAGCCCAATGACGGATCAGGAGGTAAGGACTGCCCTGCTGATTCTCGAAAGAGGCGCACTGACGTACAGCGCAGATCCCAAGGACAGAGCGATGGCGTTGGAGCTTGAGGAACTGCTGGAGTTTACGACCAAGTACCGCGAGGCAGAGCAGGCAAGGAAAAGCCCAAGAGGGCCATTTTAACCGTTAAAGTCTAATCTTGTTATGTTGTTGCATCTTCAAAATATCAGTATAAATGCTGCCGCTAAGCGCATAAGCTCTTACAAACCAGAACCTTCCTAGGCCGATCTCCTGCTTTCCTTCCACTTCGCGCGAAGCTCATCGGCACGCCTCTTCTGGTCCGCCTTAACTTCGGCGAGCCTGCTTTCGGCTTCCTTAGCCTTCTTCTCATACGAGGCCGCTATAGTCTTGGCTCTCTCGAGCTCCTCTCCATGCCTCTTGACCTCCCTCTCCTGAAAACCGACCTCGCGACGAGCTTCATTGGCGTCTCTGTCAGCGCCATGCAATGCATCCTCCGCGTTGCCTCCCGCGACTATCGGGGAGAACTGAGGCCAGCTGCCGTCCTCTCCTGCTGGCAGCCTGAAGATGTCATTGACGCGCGTGACACCCATAGTCTGAGCCACTTCCACCACTGCGGCGGCTCCTTCACGGGTATATATACGGCCAGTTTCAACATTTCCTTCTGCGTAGTACAGCTTGCCTTCAAGCTGCACGACCCTTATGCCGACCTTGTGTTCGTATCCTCCCTTTGACGCTAATCTTCCGTGCCTTGTCAGCTCAATAGTAATATCCACGCGGTTGGGGCTTGCCTTGGCGAGTATCTCAGCCATGTCCAGAACTCTGTCATCGCTGTCCTTCTCCACTGCGCTGTCGAGCCATCTCTGCTTCCTCTGGACGTCGCTCTCAACGCTCTCTATCGAGTAACCAGACCATATCGGTCTTGTCCTGAACAATCCCGCGCTTTCCCTCTCCGTGCTTACCAACGTCTTCCCGATCCCCTCTGCCAGCTTCCTGGCGAACGCCAGGAACTGCTCCGGAGTGAGTTCCTTTTTGGAAACTGCGCTTAATTGCATGCCGGACAAGCCTCTCCCTATCCCCGTAAATAATCCTTCCGGCGTCGCTCCAACTGCTGCTCTAGGGTTGCTTCTGATCGTCATATCATCTCCAATAATACCCTGTTTTTGCTCCTATATATTAGTTCCCGTAGAATCGTCCAAATAGTTCAGTTCTGACGTAAACGCGGAATCGTGGTTGCCGCCAGTCGATAAGGATTTCTCTTGCGGGAACGAGGTTAACCGAAGTCAATCAAGTAGTCGCCTGTGGTCTCTGTAGCTTTCCAAGATAGATCCTAGACTCCTTTAAGTATCTCTTGAAAAGCCACTGCACGAATATCCCATCATCATTTTTAACGTTGGATCTTTCAAGCGCATTGTAATAGCTGCGTCTATCCGTATATCTGATATCCAACATCGGGTAACCGTTTTTACGGAGTATAAAGTTCATTATCAACCTTCCAATTCTCCCATTTCCATCCCCAAACGGATGTATTGTCTCAAATTTCAGATGGGCAAGTGCAGCAAGCTCTACGGCATTGGTCTTGCCTTTTTCCAAAGAATACCACTTGAAGAATTCCACGATATAAGATTCTACCGCTTGATACGGTGGGGGTGTGAAGTCGCTTCCTGAGATATAGACATTGTAGTCTCTCAGCCTGCCCGCCATACTATGCTTTGTTTCTCCGAATAGCTCCTTATGCCATCTGAGGACCAAACCTAGCGATAGTTCCCCGTTATAGTCCATCATCTCATAGAACACGTTCCGGTGTGCCTCTGCCTCCTTTATATCCCGGATTGGCCTGCCCTTGGGGCTAAGACCAAGCTCCAACAGAGCCGCGGTATCCTTAAGCGAGAGTTTTGAGCCCTCTATCCTGTTCGTATCATAGGTAAACCTGACCAGGAACGCGTCGATATTCCTCTTTTTCACATCCGAAGGAGTTCGGATCATCTGTTTTTGATACTCAGCCTTAATGCTCTCGAACAATCCGAACCATTTTTCTTTATATATCTGAAGCGTAAATTCTTTCTTCAGTTTCTCAATATCATTGGGCAATTTTGCTCCAAGATATGATTCCTTATACTTCTTTTTGCCGTTCAATCTGTAAGTATGGCTCAGGTAGTAGTAAGTTTTACCTTTTATCTCCCTTTTCTTTAGCGTGACCATGTTAAGTTATTACACCTATAAATATATAATCTTTCGTATTAAGAAAGAAATTTAGGTGTAAGACTTCAGAAGAGGTTATACCTATAAAAATCTAAATTTATAATTTATATAGAATATAAGGTGTAATCTCTTGCGGAAACAGCTTACGCGCTGAAAGTTATATAAATAACCCTGTTGCAGAACAGGAAGTTTTGAACATTGGGGTTGCCGTCAGTTGATAGGGATTTCTCTTGCGGAAACGATGGTAAATGACGTCAGTTGCCCCTCTTTACCTAGCAGGCCTCTGTTTGTGTTGTTTGAATTGGGGGCATAGCGCTTCTAACGCATTGAGCAAATCATTTATCTCCTTAGAACCGATTGTTTGTCTATTCGCAAGTTCTTCAATCATGTCCATGGCCTTTTCTTTGTCATTTTCGGATAAATGATTGACTTCGCCTATAGCTAAACTATACAACGTCTCGTCAGTGTAGCCGCCCTCTTTCAACTTCTTAAGTATCGTTCTGCATGGTGCACTTAAATTGAGAAGCCTCTGGGCCAGGCCAAGTCTATCATCTTGGTATGCGTGTAATATATCGAGGCGCTCTCCCGTGGTAAATTTTATGCTCTCCCGTGTTCTAGCAGAACTCGATTTATTTTCTGAAGCTGCATTCATGTCTTTGACCAAGTTTTCAAGTTGTGTAGCATAGAAGCTCAGCATTGTTTTGTACGCGT
>JASHUB010000059.1 GCA_030040265.1 Microcaldota archaeon | reverse complement strand
ATCTGCTTGTAGCTTGCTGTGCTGCCCTTCGGCACGTCGAAGGTTGCCATGAACACGTCTATCTGGAACCGCGTCAGGTCCATCCTTTCCAACTTTGCACGTACTTCGGCCCTCCTCATGCCATCGCAATGGAATAGGTCGGAAAGGGTATAAATAGCATGCTTTTTGCAGGCTTGCTTTTGCTCTATCAACCTTTATATAGTCGGAAAATCACAATATTAATGTATGAGATTCCAGTTTTCAGTACAGCCAACGCAGATACCAGTGAAGCCGGTAGCGAGGCCTGTATTTCCCGCAAGGGAGTATTTCATAGAGGGTCACGCGGAGAACGGGAGATGGGTCGGCGCAGTCGCAAAGTACACCTACACCGGCACAGAATTCAACCCGATGATCCAGAACACGGACCTGCACAGGCTGAATCTGTCATCGCTCCACGACGTGCCAGGCATACCGCAGAAGTTCGACGCTGTGTTCCTGTTCGGGGAGCGCAACCAGGAGACCATGCGGAAGAGGACCCTCGCGCTCGCGAGGATGAAGCTCAAGGACGACATGGTCGGCACGATATTCCTTGTTGGAGCGCTGACACACCAGGAAGAGATGAAAGGCATGCTACGCGACGCTGGCGTGGCTGAGACGGACATCGTAAAGACCGGCGTCTCCGATAACACGCTCGACAAGGTCAGCGCCACGCTGAGACAGGTAAACATGCTTCCTACCACGGCCATCCGCATAGGCATGATGGTAGCCGTCTACGATGCCGAACGCGCAAGGCGCGACTGGAAGGAGCTCAGGAGGCGCGAGGCTCCTGGCAGAGAAATAGACCTGACGATACTGTCGACGCAGGATGAGCTGGGCAGGATTGGCACGGCAGTCAAGCAGATCCTTGCTGCTGCAAACCCAATGGTCGCGCAAATATACGCGCGCCACCGCAAGATATTCAAGCTCACCGAGTCAGAGATCCGCAGAGGGCAGGCCAAGCTCGCCGCGAAGATCAGCGGAGCCTGAATACAGAGCAGAAACATTATAAATCCCCGATACAATTGTTGAGCATGGCAACTCAACAATATATCTGGATGGACCGCAAGATGGTTCCAGAGCAGAAGGCGACCATCCACATCCTGTCGCACCCTGTGCAGTACGCGAGTGGAATCTTCGAGGGCACGCGCGCGTTCAAGGCGAAGAAGGGCACGGCCATATTCAGGCTGCAGGACCATACGCACAGGTTCCTCAACACTGCAAGGATAGCTAGGATGAACATACCCTACAGCGAGGGCGAACTCAACAACGCAACAATCGCTGTGGTCGCGAAGAACAGGCTCGGAGACTGCTACATACGGCCGTTCGGCTACTATCCCGTGAAGGGCGTCGGACTCACCAATCCTGTCAAGGACCCAAGAGTCAGCGTCGCGATAGCCGCGTTCCCGTTCGCAAAATACCTTGAGAAGAAGGGAGGGCTGACGTGCAAAGTGTCCTCCTACCGCAAGGTCAGCTCGTCCATGCTCTCGCCGAGGGCGAAGCTGAGCGCCAACTACATGGGCTCCCTGTTCGCCTCGTTCGAGGCAAAGGAGGCAGGATGCGACGAGGCCATACTGCTTTCGGAGAGCGGCCACGTCGCAGAAGGGCCGGCGGAGAACATCTTCATAGTAAACGACGGCGTCCTCATCACGCCGCCTGGCGCAGCAAACATACTCATGGGTATAACGAGGGACAGCATCATAAAGATCGCTAAGGACTTGGGGCTTCTCGTGGAGGAGAGGAACATCCACAGGGAGGAACTGTACACCTGCGACGAGGCGTTCTTCACCGGCACCGCAATAGAGATCGAGCCCATCATCTCCGTGGATGAAAGGAAGCTCGGTGGCGGGAAGCCTGGCCCCGTCACGCAGATGCTGAACGAGACATACATGCAGGTAGTCCGCGGCGAGAAAGAAGAATACGAGGACTGGCTCACTTACGTCTAACCAGTAGCCAACTTCTTATAGTAATTCTTATAATCCTCCCTAAGCCCCGCGAGGAGCGGAGTGAATCTTATACCCAATGCTTTCAGCTTGTCATTCCTGCAAAAGAAGTTCTCGTTGGCGAACGGAAACTCATCATCATTCCATTTTGCGCCGTCCGTGCTCAGGTTGTGTTCGACTACAGGAGTCTTCCCTACAATCTCACCCATCTTCTCGATCAGGTCGTTCAACGTTATGGCATCGTCCGCCGCACAGTTGAAGGCGCCACTTAGCTTCTTGGTCACAAGCATTACAATGGAGGCGGCGACGTCCTTTGCAAAGACAAACTGCACCACTGCCTCTCCATTGCCTGGGATCTTCAACGGTGTGCTTTTCAGGAGTCTAGAGTAAATGAAGCTCTCCCTATCGACATAGTTCTTTGGGCCGAGGATGTAGACAGGCCTTATCGAAGCGTACCTGACACCACTTCCTTTGAGGACGTTTTCGCACTCGACCTTCCCCTTGTTATAATCGCCCCAGGCAGGCCAATCTCCCAGAGCTGACTCTTCCGTCAGTGGGAACATCCCTGTCCTCCTGTAAGAAGCAGCTGTACCGAAATTCAGGAAGAAGTCGAAGTCCAACTGGTCCAATGCGCTCTTTGTTTGATCGCCCGTATACGCACAATTGTCTATCACCGCATCAAAGTGCTCTTTGATGTTGAAGCCTTTGTTCCGGTCTCCCTTCACAAATCTGACTCCTTTTCCGTACTTGATTTGCACTCTGCCTCTATTGAATAGAGTCACTTCATGCCCGTCTTTCAAAAGAGTGTCAACAATGTATGGCCCAACGAATCTAGAGCCACCTATTACCAAGACTTTCATACAAAACCTCAAAGAAGCTTCAGCCCCTTGCTGAACTGGTCTATCTCGTCGCTCTTCCAAGGTCCGACCCCCAAGACCGTGGTCGTTCCTGCCGGCAACTGCGTAAGCCCAGCATCGTTGACCAGCGCGCAGGGGATCTTCTTGAACTGGTACGCCTTGTAGAGCTTGATGAGCGCAGCTTCATCGTCGACCTTCAGCACGATCTTCTTCTGCCCTGCATCCAGCCACTCTCTCGCGATCTTCTCATCTGTCTTTTCCGCTTCGAGAAAGCCGAGGACAGACCCGTGGCAGCATTGGGCGGCCAGCTTTCCGGTGCCCATGTCAAGGTCCTTCCTCACGATGATTACCTGCTTCACTTCGGACATGACTTAACCTTGCAAAGCAACTCTTAAATCCCTTCTCGTGCAAGACTTAGTTACAGTGTTTCTAATGCTAAACGAGCACGACTTTATAACGTCATTGATAAAGGATTACTACAGGGTCGTGCCCGCTCCTGCACCGGACAAGATCGAACAGCGCGAGTTCGGTTGCGGCAACTGGGAGACAAAAATCGCGTTCAGGCACCTGTCATTCAAGACTCCAAAGGAGCTAAAGGACTACCTTGCGCTCAACGGGCCGCCGTTCATTTCGTACTCCCCTGCATACTACAGGTTTCCGGCCGGCAGGCCGATGGATGCGAAGGGATCGCTCGGTGCAGAGATAATATTCGACATAGATTCCAGCGACCTCAGCCTGCCGTGCCAGATGACGCACGGCAAGTCGTGGGTGTGCCCTGAGTGCTTCGATGGCGTCAAGGCGGAGCTCATCAAGCTGGTGGAGGACTTCCTCGTCCCAGATTTCGGGTTCTCGAAGAGCGAGATCGCAGTCAACTTCAGCGGCAACAGGGGATACCACGCGCACGTGAGGAACGAGGCCGCAATGCAGCTAGGCCCCGACGCAAGGAAGGAGATAACCGCATACATCTCCGGCACCGGGGTCACACCAGAGTACCTTTTCCCGACAATAGGGCAGAGGGGGCAACGCCTCATAGGACCGAGACCAACGGACAAGGGCTGGAAGGGCAAGATCGCGCGGAACTTCATCAAGGCGCTCGATGGCGGCGAGAGCGCGCTACTCGCGCTCGGGATAGACAAGACAACAGTTGCAAAGCTGGTGAAGAACAGGCCTATGGTCATAATGGGGATACAGCAGGGCAACTGGGACATGGTCTACATAAAGAACAAGGCGGACTTCTGGAAGTACGTGATACAGAACCAGACCGTAGCCCAGAGCGATAGGATAGACCACAACGTCACGAACGACCCGGGTCACCTCATCAGGCTGCCGGACTCGATAAACGGAAACAGCGGATTGGTCGTAAGGAAGCTGGCCTCGTTCAACGACCTCGGCAAGTTCGACCCGATGAAGGACGCGATAGCTTTCGGGAAGGGCGAGCTCAAGATCAAGGCAGACTCGAAGTACCCCATCGTCATGAATGGAAAGCCATTCGGACCGTACAAGGGAGTGGAGGTGGCGGTGCCGACCTACGCCGGTGTCTACCTCTACCTCAAAGGCGCAGCCAAGATAATCGAGGTTCTCTGACATGCTTAGCGACTTCTCGATAGTGCTCATCATAATGAGCACGACCCTGGTCCTGACTTCGCCGATAGTCTACATCAGGTCGATTCTGCAGGGCAAGGCGAGGCCCCACAGGACAACGCGTTTCGTCCTTCTTGTCATCACAATACTTTCGACAGTGTCGCTATTTGCGAGTAACAGCCAGGTGGCTCTCTGGCTGGCGTTCGCGTCAGCGGTCCAGGCAGTCGCCGTGTTCGCCCTGAGCATAAAGCGCGGAATGGGCGGCTGGAGCCGACTTGACGTGACATGCCTGTCGATTGCAATTGTAGGGGTCCTGGTCTGGCAGCTGACAAGCCAGCCGCTGATAGGCCTGTACGCGTCGGTTATTGCAGACTTTGTAGGCATGGTGCCTGCGATAGTCAAGACCTACAGGATGCCGCACACCGAGGACTGGAGGTTCTTCGCCATGGACACTATCGCATCGGTCCTGACGATAATAGCAGCAGGCAGCTTCAGCTACAGGGAGACCGTCTACCCTGCATATCTCATCCTGATAAACGGGTTGATGGTCTGGCTTGCCCTAAGGAAGGCCCGTTCAAGGAAGGAATAAGTCACCGCGCCTATCCGTATCTTAAAGGCGCAGCCCGCATACTATCCATAGACTGATGGCATGCTGAGCCCCGGCATAATCTTCGCGATAGGAAGCATGATTGTCATAGCGGTAGTCGACACTTTCATGAGGAAGGCGACCCGAGCGCTCGGCAGCTACTTCTCCTCTACAATATTCATCGGCCTGGCAATCATACCACTGCTTTTCCTGGTTGCAGCATTCCCTCCATCCGGAATAGCCCCGATATACCTGCTCTACGCTGTCCTTGGCGGTCTTGCATACGCACTTGGCCTAGTCCTCGTGCTGAAGACTCTTGAAACCGAGCAGGCATCGAACACGTGGGCGTTGTCGAACATAGGCCTCATACCGATAATCCTGCTCGGCGCCATAGTGCTTGCGGAACCGATAAACATGCTGGAGCTGGTCGGCATCGTTGGCGTGGTCTTCGGCTCGCTCATGATCACTATAACGAAGGACATGAAGTTCAACAAAAGACTCCTGCCAGCCATAGCCGGGAACGTTCTGTTCGCCGTGTACTTCATATTCTCGACATACGCGGTGTCGCAGGCGCATGAAGAGTTCACACTGATATTCCCGCTCGCATACCTGTCCGCGTTCATCGCGCTGATAATATACGGAACGGCAAAATCGACACTGAAGCCTGCGGTTAAAAAGCTCAACAAGAGCAACCTTCTGCTGTTCGTTGTCGCGATAGGGCTTCTGGGAGGGGTGTCGCAAGCGCTCTGGATGTTCGTGGTGATATTCAAGACCGTTGCGCTCGGAGGCGCGATTCAGGTATTCGAGCCGGCGCTGGTCGTGGCCCTGGCGTACCTGGTCTACAAAGAGCGCCTGACGCCGCTCCAGTCGATCGGCATCATCATATCCCTGGCCGGCGCGTTGGCGATCAGTCTATTGTGATTGGACGTTTCTCGAAGAACAGATGGCCTAAAGCAGCTGCAGCATACCGGCGAAGAGCTGGCGAAATTCCTGTTCCGGAAACGTCTGGAGGCGCTGAAGGGCGTAAAGAGAAAGTAGCTCCGACGACAGAGAAGCTATCAAAAGGCAAAGACGGATACAAGTGAATCTATTTAAAGGCGGAAAATAGAACCAAATTTATGAAAAGACCTGCAGCTCCACCTACCGCAGTCGCAAGCACTCCTCCATCAAAAGCTGAAATTAAGGAGGTTGTAAGGTCCATTGTTGGCGAACGGGTCTTCGTAGGCAGAGCTGAATTCGAGAGCATATCGGGTGGGTGCTTCGAAGGCGCATCTACCGCAGGCCTTCTTTCTCCTCTCTTTATGGGCAAGGGAACTACCATGCTTCTAGGAGAGCCTGGTTCTGGTAAAACACTCATGCTGCGCCTTTTAGCTCAAAATAAGCATGTAAGGATATTCGAGCTGAATAAAAACGGCCTTTTGAACGGAGATATTGCTTATGTAGAGTTAGTCGCTGACCTGAATGCACCTGTGGGCCGTAATATCTTTCCGATAACCGATCTGGCAGGCATTCGAGGAACACTGGCAGATGCCGCCAAAGATGGGCGACATCCAGCCGCAATAATCGTAGATGATGTGCACTATCTGATACATGCAATGCAGCTTTCGGCTAAATTGGGAGGCAAACTGACTGAAAGGAGTGTTATAGCGATGCTTGAGCTATTCAAAGCCGAAGCAGAAAGAATCGGAGCAAGGCTCATTCTGGTCGCCGATGAAGGGCCATTTGACCAAGCATCGCGATTCGAGGACCCTACGATGCAGAATAGGTATCTCCGGATAGTCGAGGGTTGCACAACTACTGCTGACGATGCAACGCTCTATGATCGCGCAGGGATTGTAATTCATGAATCACCTCCCTTCAAAGTTTTAAACCTAAACCGTCGCGGCACCGACGACTATGCGAGATTCTATAAAGGCAGGTTCTCAATTTCAGAAGCAGCTACGCTAAGCGGTGACGGTAAGGGGATCAAGCCCAAGTCACTCTCTAATCATGATTCTGCGCTCACAGATTTGATAAACCAGCACCACCTGGCTTTTGAGATTGATGGCACTTACGATGAAAATCATCATCCAACAATTCCAGGACGTATACACTTAAAGGAGAGTTATTCGTATCTTCTAGCCTCATATCCATTATCACTTGAAAGAACGGTCAAATCAATTAGCGTAGATGGAGTAGCTGTAATAAGACTCTCTGACTTAGATCCTCGCAAAGTCGAAATAAGACGGAATTCAATGGAAGAGCGACCTTCCAGTACCCTGCTGTCATTCATAAGACAGCATTCGGAAAACATATACATCAGGATAGAACGCCATACCGAGTTTAGAGGACTGGTAGCTCCAGACCAATGTATTGCAGGAGAGTTCGAAAAACTTGGTGGCGGGGCAATAGATTTAACAGTGGAGCTATCCAAGTTGGGCTACCCTACATATCTACCAACCGAATCAGTGCGCTATGTCGGAATTGATTCATTGGACATTTCCGAATTAAAAAAAGCAAATAGAAATTTTCGAACAAACTTTTCTTTGGCAATTGAAGCCACAGACGTTCCGCTCTTCATCAATGAACGTCTCCTAATCCGTCAATCCAGCAGACTGGTATTTCCTATAAATGGAGACGTGATAGATCAATCCCGTTTATTCTTTCTTGACAGTCAGAGAGATATATACGAAAATTCACCAGAAGGTCTGATTGCACCAATCAGGCAACTAGTAGTCGTGTCAAAGGCACTGGGTGGTTTAAGCTTAGCGAAACTTCACCTGAGTCGATTAAGAAGTTCACAGCCTTTCAAGCAGAAACTTCCTGATGGCGCCGTACCTTCAGATGTGCTCGGATTTACAAGTGACGATATTGGCCGAATAAGAGATAGTATTGAAAGAGTCTATCTATCAGAGACTAGAACGTCATGGATAGATAGACCAGGAATCGGTACGATGGGTGCTCTTTCTCTAAGTGACGAGCAGTTCCATGCCCTCTTAATCGCGTTCCGGATGCAGGGCGAATAACGAGAGCTATAGTTCCACTATTCTGGCTAAATGCTTACGTTTAAAAGGCTTCTCTCACTAATAGGTAGCAAATAGACTCCTTACGGTTCTATTTATTGCATAGTATACACGCTCGGTGCGCGCTATGGGTGCTTATAAGTACATAAAAGAGACGATGCAGAACGAGTACAAGGCACGTGACGCCATGCTCAGGGGCAAGATCATTGCCTGGAGAAAGGCCGGTGCCATCGAGAGGGTCGGCAGGCCGAGCAACCTCGCAAGGGCCCGCGAACTCGGATACAAGGCTAAGCAGGGCATAATAATCGTGCGCGTGAGGGTCCGAAGGGGATCATCGAAGAGGGAGAAGCCGTCGAGAGGCAGGAAGCCGTCCAAGTACGGAAGGTTCTTCGACTACAGAAAGTCGTCCCAGACGGTAGCCGAGGAGAGAGCCGCAAGGCGCTTCAGCAACTGCGAGGTCATCAATTCCTATTACATAGGCGAGGACGGAGAGTACAAGTTCTTCGAGACGATACTCGCCGACCGCGGAAACCCCGCGCTCACGAACGATCCATACTTCAGCAGCATACTGTCCCAGAGGAACAGGGTCTACAGAGGAATGACAAGCTCGGGAAGGAAGCACCGCGGAATAATCCGCAAGGGCTTCGGAACGAACAACAACAGGCCGAGCGTAAGAGAAGGCCAAAGGGACTTCCTAAGGCTGTGACATGCCCTCGGCGGAGATAAATATAGACCTCGGAGACGAAGCGAAGAGCTATCTCAGGGTCATGGACAAGGACATCGCTTTCAAGAGAAGCAAGGTCACCACCTCGTCGAAGGGTGGCAGGATAACGATAAAGATCGTCGCGGACGACCAAATAGCGCTGGTCGCATCGATGAACTCGATGCTCAAGCAGATGCTGGTCATAAGCACGGTGAAAGACGTCGTAAAAGGCCCGAAAAGCGGGCAGCGATAAGGATATAAATGTGTAGAAAAGATGATTAAAACACCCGGCTCAGGCCGCTGTTTTACAGTCTAAAAGAAGTGTCATGGATGGGAAAAAACTCGAAGCACCACAGGGGCTCTCTTGAGTACTGGCCGCACAGGCGTGCTCACAAGCAGATGCCACGGGTCAGGAACTGGCCGAGCATAGCCGAGGCCAAGTTCGAGGGCTTCGTTGCGGTAAAGGCTGGGATGACCCACGTCGCCATGATTGACGACAGCGAGTCGCCGGCGAAGGGCAGCGAGGTCTCCCGCGCGGTCACGATTCTCGAGATGCCGCGCGTCTTCATCTACGGCGTGAGGCTCTATGGCAACAGCGCTTACAAGGGTTCGGCGGCTGAAGTGCACGACAAGGCTCTCTCACAGAAGGTCGGCATAAAGAACGACAAGAGCGCAGCGCTCAACGCAGTCAAGCAGGACCTGTCGAAGTACGTCGACGCATCGGCGCTCGCGTTCTGCGACGAGTCCAACCTCGGGTTCGGGAACAAGCGCGTCCTGCGCTTCGAGATCCCGGTAGGCGGCAAGAGCGTCGAGGAGAAGGTCACGTTCCTGGAGCAGTGGCTTGGCAAGGAGCTCAAGGCGAGCAATGTTTTCAACACCGGCGAATACATCGATGTCACGACGATATCGAAGGGCAAGGGATGGGCCGGCGTCATCAAGAGGTTCGGCGTCTCAAGGCAGGTCCGAAAGGCTACAGGAAAGGTGCGCCACCTCGGAGTGCTCGGTGCGTGGCACCCTGCAAAGGTTCTCTATTCCGTTCCACACGCGGGCCACATGGGTTACAACTACCGCACAGAACTCAACAAGCGAGTCCTCAAGCTCGGGACGCAGGCAGAGGCAAACGCCGTGAACGTGAAGGGCGGCTTCCTCAACTACGGGGTCGTAAAGAACGACTTCGTCGTTCTGGACGGCTCGATTCCGGGCCCGGCAAGGAGGCTCGTGCGGATAAGGAAGGCGATGCGAAGCACGAGCGCGGTCAAGGTGCCTAACGTGACCTATATATCGCTCGCGTCGAAGCAGGGATGATCATCATGGAGACGAACGTTTATCAGCTGGATGGCAGGGCATCGAGGAAGATGGCACTGCCTGGCATATTCTC
>JASHUB010000058.1 GCA_030040265.1 Microcaldota archaeon | reverse complement strand
CCGCGAAGTCGAGGTTCACCATTCCCGGTTTTGTGACCATTTCGACTATGCCCTTTGCAGCGTTCGACAGCACCTCGTCGCTTATCCTGAACGCCATGTTGAGCGGCAGGTCAGGTGCGACGCTGAGCAGCTTGTCGTTTGGTATTATTATCGTAGTGTCCGTCGCCCTCTTCAGTTTCGAGAGCCCTTCGAGCGCGTTCTTCATCCTTGCCTTCCCCTCGCTGGAGAAAGGCAGCGTGACTATGCCTACTGTTAGTGCGCCAGCCTCCTTGGCCTCGTGCGCTATGATCGGCGCGGATCCTGTGCCGGTGCCGCCTCCGAGGCCGCAGGTCACGAAGACCAGCTGCGCGTCTGAGATCAGGTGCTGTATCTCCTCCCTGCTCTCTATCGTCGCTTCCTCGCCTACCTTGGGGTCGCTGCCCGCGCCTAGTCCTCTGGTTATCTTCTTCCCGAGCAGGATCTTCCTGTGCGCGAGCGTCTTCGCCAGGTGCGACGCGTCAGTGTTCATGACTATGAGTTTCGCGCCCTCTATCTGCGCGGCGTGCATCCTCGAGATGGTGTTTGAGCCGCTGCCACCTGCGCCCACTATGTATATCTTGGGCTTGGCCGACTCTATGAACCGCAGCAGCTCTTCGTCGTCAGGTGAGACGTTCGTGTTGACCTGCTGTACCACGTTCTGATTGCTGTTCACACTAGGTTCGAGATTGTTGCTTGCCAAGTTCTCTGCCACTTTACCACCGGTCGCTTGGATTTATAATGCGGGAAAAAACATAAAAAGGCACACGTAGGGACGCATTTAGCTTCATCTCGGCGAAAATGCGAGATTTTCCGCAACATTATATAACTATCATGGGTAATACCAATCTCCTGATGCGATGGCAAACGAGCCCATAACCATAGTGGACAACCTTTACGACACCAGGAAGAGCATCGCGCCTGGCGAGATCGGCTACGATGCCAGGCTCGCCGAGCTTCTCAAGACGCGGGGCAGGAACATCTACAGCATAACGCACTCCCGCGACCTTGACGGTGTCGGCAGCGCTGCAATGCTGGTGCATTACTTCAAGATGCCCGTGAAGAATTCAGTGTTCACCGGATACACAGCCGAGGAATTCGCCGCTGCGTCCTCCGAGATACTGGGGATGTCGCCCAAGGGCGCCGTTATAGTGCTCGCCGACCTCGGGATGGACGCGCACCTTCTGGACAGCATCGGCGAACTTTTCGACAGGCTCAGGAAGGACGGCAACACGATACTCTGGCTCGACCACCACCACTGGCTAGGCGACCTGATAGACGGGGTCTCGAA
The DNA here is from genome assembly GCA_030040265.1 of Microcaldota archaeon. Classification (GTDB taxonomy): domain Archaea; phylum Micrarchaeota; class Micrarchaeia; order Micrarchaeales; family CABMGC01; genus JAKAWC01. Next base: position 13,450 of record JASHUB010000058.1, on the reverse strand, counting down.
GCGCCTCGACTTCCTAATCGCTGGCGAGAACCCATCGTACTGCGCTGCCGAGATAGTCTACCGCGTGCTATGCAAGAGGGACGAGTTCGGCGACAGGCTAGCGCACAGAGTGCACCTGAGCGACTTCAAGCCGGTCGACACTCCGGAGTACATGGAGCTTGAGAAGATAAGGTACGCGATAAACTACTTCCACTGGAGGTCGAAGGCCCCGCAGAAGAAGCTCCGCAGGCTTGCCGATTATGTATCGAAGGGCATTGTGGACAACGGCTTCATAGACAAAGCGTATCGCGCAGGGAAGAAGATGTCTGAAGAGCGCCTCTCGAAGATGGTCAACGGTTCCGTGGCGGTCGACGCTGGCGTCAGGATAGCCATCGGCTTCGGACGCAACGTCGTCACGAACGACGCCTGCAGGGAGCTTATGGCGAAACACGACGCCGACATCGGACTCTATGTCAGCAAGGACCACTACACGGCGCACATGCGGTCCAGCGACGACGTTGACTGCTCGCTGCTGGCGCGCGCCTTCGGAGGCAACGGGCACCCGCAGGCCGCCGGCTTTCCCATCGACAAGAACGCTTTCGGCAAGATGGACGCGAAGGCCAGGAAGGGGCTTGTGGGCCTTGTCAAGGAGAAGGCAGTCTGGACGTACAGCAAGTGATAGAGTGACTGCTAAGATACTAAAGATCAATCCAAAGAAGATCGGGCATGCCAGGCTCAGGCCCGTCGCAGACGCCATAAGGAAGGGGAAGCTCGTCATCTTCCCTACAGAGACGATCTACGGAATAGGTGCCAATGCGCTTGACGCGAAGGCGGTCCGCGGGATATACCGGGCGAAGGGGCGTCCATCGAAGAATCCGCTGATCGTGCACGTCGACTCCATGAGGATGGCAAAGGAGATGGGCGACATCCCGAAAAAGTACGAGAGCAGGATCGCAAAGGCGTGGCCCGGGGCGGTGACATTCGTGGTAAAGGTCAGGAAGATCGTTCCGAGAGTCGTAACCGGAGGCTTGGAGACAGTCGCGATCCGCATGCCGGAGGACAGGCTAACCAGGGAACTCGTCAGCATGTCTGGCGTCCCGATCGCTGCGCCAAGCGCCAACATGCACGGCAGGCCTTCCCCTACGTCTGCAAGGCACGTCATCGGCGACTTCAAGAGCAAGGTCGCGTTCATCGTTGATGCCGGACGGAGCAAGTACGGGGTCGAGTCCACCATAGTGGACCTATCCACATTCACCCTCCTCAGACCGGGAGCGTTCCCGGTAGAGGACATCGAGAGGATATTCAAGATGAGGCTGAACGTTCCAGAGCAGGCGCGCGGGACTAGGGATTCCAGAAAGGCGCTCAGCCCGGGCATGAAGTACAAGCACTACGCGCCGTCCACTCCGCTGTTCCTCTTCACTGGGAAACCCGATACGATAGGCAGGCTGGTTAAGGGCATCGACGCGAACATCGCGTTCCTCGGCTCCAGCGAGACCTGCATGAGGATCGGCGGGCGCATGATAACCATCCCGCTCGGCAGCAGGTCGGACCTGCGCGAGATCGCACACAACCTATTCGACAGGCTCAGGTTCCTCGACTCGCTCGGCGTGGATTTCGTTATCGCCGAGAGCTTCAGCGAGAAGGGGATGGGGTTGGCAGTCATGAACAGGCTGCGCAGGGCCTCCCAGCACCTGGAGTTCAGGACGAGGAAGGGGCTACTTGATCTCAAGCGTCTCTCTCAACTTTAGTGGCTTGAACTCTATCCCTTCCTTCGCAAGCACCTGCTTCGCAGTGTTGTACGGAAATTCCACGGCGAAGTCCTTGAACATGCCGTCGTGTATCGGGATCGCCACCTTCGGCTTCATCGCCTTCGCGAAGTCGATGTATTCCTGCATCTTGAGCCAGGGGCCTCCGGTCGGCACGCAGACCGCCTTGACATCGACCTGCGGGACCTGGAACGAGTCGCCGGGATGCAGAAGCGTGTCGTTCACAACATAAGCGTAATTGGTTGGGTATACTGTTACACCGGGAAAGGTGCCGTGCGGCGCCTTGATCGCGCGGATCTTGAATCCGGCGACGGTTGTCTTCTCCTCCGGCTCCATCCTCCTGTGCTCTATTCCGGCCAGCTTGAGGCCCTCGGACATCGTGTCGTTGGTCACGATCTCCATCTTGCGCATCTTCATGAACTCCTTTATCGCGTCCATGTCGTAGTGGTCCGGGTGGGCGTGCGTTATAAGCAGCCCGTCAACGGGTCCGATATCGTCGGGATTGAGCAGCCGGTCGATGAACGTGAATGAACCGGGATCTATGAGCAGCTTCTTTCCGTTCTCCTCCACCAGGATGCACGAGTGCTGGAACTTCTTTATTATCATCGTACCACACTCTGAATTGGCGGTTCGCCTATAAAATGCTTTTGATAGACACCTGTCTAACCGGTGCTCCCCTATTTATTTAGGCATGATGCGGAGTATGTTCAGTATGCATTCGCCGAAAAACGCACCGGTCCCGCGCGCGGAGTTCAGGATAGTAGGAGCGCGCGAGGCCCAGGTGGCCGAGCTGAGGGCACTCTACAGACTGGGCGATAACGTCTCCCTGTCAACTGTCGCCAACGACGAGGCCAGCACGTCTGCGCTACTCAGTTGCGTGATACACCGGAAGATCGACGTCATAGCCTTCCACAGGAAGATGTACGTCGCTTCGACGAAAGGGACCAGCGCGGCGATGTTCTTCAGGCAAAGCGATGAGATCGTTCCTTTTGGCGAGGCGAAGTTCTCGGACTCTATGGTACTCTACGATGCGCTGATGAACAGGAGCCTGTCGAAGGTGGACCTTGACCTTGCTGTCCTGCGGCTCATAGACCTGCACAGGCTCGTGCCGGCCCCTAACCAGAGGAAGAGTCCTCTGTTAGGCTCAGAAGCAGACCTGGCGTGCTTCCACGAGTTCATAATAGACGTCCTGAAAGACGTTGCGAGGATCGGCGGCGTCCTGCCGCAGACCCTGGACAGGATGTGGCAGGCTGACGTGCCCGAACTCACCGAGGTGATCAGGTCGGTGAAGAACATTCCAGCCGACACTGCCGCGCAGATAGACATGGAGAACAACTACTGCCCGATCGACGGCCACAAGGCGCACGCCTGATCACTCCTTCGGCAGGTCGCTGAGACCCTCCTCCTGCTCGATCATGTGCGCCCTCTTCGTCTTGAGGTAGAACTTGTCGTACTTGTTAGGCACGACGCGCAGCGGTATGCGGCCGGTCACCTTGACGCCGTGCCTCTTGAGGTCGCGTATCTTGTCGGGGTTGTTGGTCATCAGCCTTATGGACTTGACCTTCAGCGCCTTCAGCATGTGCGCCGCTATGTCGTAGTGCCTCTCGTCCGGCTTGAACCCGAGCTTCCTATTGGCCTCGTACGTGTCGTATCCCTGGTCTTGCAGCGCGTACGCCTTTATCTTGTTCGTGAACCCTATCCCCCTGCCCTCCTGCCTGAGGTAGAGAAGTATGCCCGTCTTCATCCTGCCGAGCTTCTCGAGCGATGCGGTCAGCTGGCTCCTGCAGTCGCAGCGCAATGAGCTGAGCGTGTCTCCCGTCAGGCACTCAGAGTGGAGGCGCACGGCCACGTCCTCTCCGTTGATGAAGTCGCCCCTGACCAGCGCGGTGTGCTCCTTGCCATCCTCGTTGTTCACGAACGCGACGACTTGGAACCGGCCGTGCCTTGTTGGCAGGTTGGCTATCGCCACGATCTTGGCGTATATGCCCTCGGACGTGCTGTTCCGCTCGCTGTCACGTATCAGCATGTCCATCGAGCGCTTCTGGAGCATGGCAACCAACAATACATCCATCGTCGATTATTAAAATGTGATTGTCCGATTGACGTATAGGACATCCTATGTGTCTATATACCTATTCTTCCAAGTAGCATGCAGAAGTTGATACGATGGCACTGACGGAACTCGAATCGAAGATAACAAAGGCGGTGGAGAAGCTGAGCGACAGCGTGGTCACGATAAGGAGCACCAAGGCGAACATAAACCCGTACAGCGGGCAGCCCATCCAGGGCGCCGGGTCCGGTTTCATAATAGACTCAATAGGCAACATAGTGAGCAACTTCCACGTGGTCGCAGGCGCGAACAAGGTGGAGGTCGTGCTGAAGGACGGCAGGACGTTCACCGGCACTGTGGTCGGCGGGGACAAGGCGACGGACATAGTGGTCATCAAGATAGACGGCACGAACCTGACTCCGGTCAAGCTCGGCGACTCGGAGAAGCTGAAGGTCGGCCAGATGGCGCTTGCCATAGGCAACGCCCTTGACCTGCCGGGCGCGCCCACCGTGTCTGCAGGCGTGATCAGCGCAATCGGCAGGCCGCTGCCGTGGGCCGACTTCGTGTTCGAGGGCCTACTCCAGACGGACACTCCGATAAACCCGGGGAACAGCGGCGGGCCGCTCGCGGACCTTGACGGGAACGTGGTTGGCATAAACACGGCGATAGTGCCGTTCGCACAGGGGGTCGGCTTCGCCATACCAATAAACACGGTGAAGTGGGTCATAGAGCAGGTGCTGGAGAAGGGCAGGGTGGTCAGGCCCATGCTCGGGGTATCGGTCATCAACATCAACCAGGTCGTTGCCAGGAGATTCCAGCTACAGACGCAGACAGGCGTGCTGGTCGGAAGCGTGGCCGCGAAGAGCCCTGCTGCGCAGGCGAGGCTGCGTGAGGGGGACGTGATACTCAAGGTCGGGGAGTACGAGATAAAGAATGTGAAGGACCTTCTCGTGGCGCTGTCCAAGCTGTCCGTCAAGCAGAGCGTCAACGTGACGTACATGCGGGGAGGGCAGACCGAGCAGGTCGCCCTGAGGCTGAGCGAGTCCACGCAGTAGCCGAGCTATGCTACAGTCTTAGGAAAGAAAAATAGGAAAAAGAAAAGAAAAACTTGTCGCCTTACATCATGGATTCCCATGCTGTTCCTAGGTATGTAAGGACCAGGGCTATGATTACCCACAGGAACCACGCGCTTCCGGCAGTCCAGATCAAGAAGGTTATAGCTGCCCACATGACTATCTTCCAAGTCCAGTTTGCCATATCCTTCGAGTCACCACCCTTGCCAGCCATGTTCCCTATGCTCATGAAGAACAGAGAGATTGCTGCAAAGATAGCTACTGCTGCTACGAACGGTGTCCAGATCTGTGCGTATCCGCCCAGCCATGTAGAGGCCGCGCCTCCGGCGTATGCTTGCCATGCCACATACAGGTAGACCAGCGAGCCTAGAAATACTAGGACGCCTCCTGCCTGTAGATTCATGCTTTTTTTGGCCGCCATGTTATTCACTGGAAAAGAAGACGACTACAAGGTTTTTAAATCTATCCCCGGTCTACGTGAGGAGGCTATTGCGTATTTGACAAATAGCGAAGTAGGCTACGTCCGCCACAGGCCCCTTCGAGACGCTAGTCGCTCTCGACGGGCGCCTTCGGCGACCTTATGTTTATTATCATGTGCCTTGGCCGATCTCTGGCTGGATAGATGCAGAAGGTTATCTCGGTGCCCCACTTCTTGTTGAACGCCTGCACTATGTCGGTCATGCCCCAGAAGTCCACCTCTGTGAAGTGCATGACCCCGAGGTCGAGGTCGAACTCCATGGTCGTAGGCCTCCCGCGGTACAGGGGAGGGTTTATCTTGCCGTAGAGCTTGAAGTCGAAGCCCTTCGCCTGGGTGAGGATCTCCTTCAGTAGTTTCTTGTTCGTGAACGGTTCGTACGGGTCGAATTTCGCCATGCAAGCACGCGATTACAGGGAAGCCAAGGTCTAAAGCAGTGACTGAGGGGCAAAACAGAAGGGAAAAACCAAAACTCAAATCGAATCAGCTCAGCTGATCACTGTTTGTTCACCACATCTTCTTCTTTCCCTTCATCTTCTTCATGTGTTTCTTGTGGAAGATCTTCATCTTCATAGTCCCACCTCCCACTATATTATTATGGCGCGTTCCTGATATATACGCGTTTCTGGGCCCCACGTCCGAAGTGCGTGAAAACGCATATAAGCCTTGGGATTCTCTGTATGAGCATGGCGAAGACCGAGATCAATTACGCTCTTATAATGGCAGGCATAGGCCTGGCGCTGTTCCTGTTCGTGCTCGTGCTTGGGTTCATCGCACAGATACACATGCCATACAGGCTGGGAAGCGCCCAGAGCTACCTGATGGCGGGGCCTGCGGCGGCAGGAGGGCAGGCTGCGGCAGGATACATAACCGTGACCGCGGAAGGCGCAGCCTACGGAATCCCGGACCAGGAGCAGGTAAGCGTGTATGTTAATGGCACAGGAGACACGGCAGCAGCTGCAGCGTCGAGCCTCTCGCTGACCCTAGCAAAGTTCAACGACACGGTCGTCCCGTTCGTCAACGGCAACCTCAGCGACATACAGACCACATCGTACTCGCTTACGAAGCAGTACAACAGGTCGGTTTACACCGCAGAGGAGGGCATAACTGTCACGATCCCGAACATCACGAACGCGAGCGCCGCGCTGGGCGCGCTGTCGGACATGTCCAACGTCTACGTTTATAGCGCATCGTCTGTCTTCTCGCAGGGCATGGTGACGCAGCTGCGCGACCAGGCACTGGCCTACGCCCTGTCCAATGCGACAGCGCAGGCGCAGGTCCTTGCGGGAGGACCGGTGGCGCAGCACAACATAACGGTTAGCAGCTATGTCTTCTATCCATTGGGAGCCAGCTATCCTGTAGGGGTCGCCGTCGATGCCAGCGGAGGGTTCCAGAGCACCGGGCCGACACCCATAGTCTACACTGGCAGGAGCGCAGTCCAGGAGTCGGTGACGGTGCAGTTCTCGTACGCGAGATGACGCGTAGGAACATCTAAATAGGAGCCTGTTCTAGGTATACTCAGCGAAGGAGGTAAGTCAAGAATCTAGTTCTTTATTTACATCCTACAAAGTTGATTAGTTGAAACAATTCTCAGAGATGAATTTGAGACCGGAGTTAGTCGAAGCGCTCCGAAGGATAGGCTTCGTCACGGCAACGGACGTGCAGGAGCACGCGATACCGGTTGCGCTGGAGGGCAAGGATGCGGTGGTCCGCGCGAAGACAGGCACGGGCAAGACGGGAGCGTTCCTCGTTCCCATATTGCAGAACGCCACGCACGAGCAGGGAATACAGGCGCTTATCATAGTCCCGACAAGGGAGCTGGCTCTGCAGGTGTCGCAGGTGGCATCGAGCCTGTGCAACCATATGCACTACAGGGTCGCCACCGTGTACGGAGGCGCATCGATAAACGTCCAGATTGAGCAGCTCAGGAGGGGGGTGACCATAGTGGTCGGAACCCCTGGAAGGATACTCGACCTCATAGAGAGGGGAGCGCTGCACGTCGAGAAGATACGATTCCTCGTGCTTGACGAGGCGGACATCATGCTCGACATGGGATTCATCGATGATATAGACATGATACTATCATCTACGCCGAAGGAGAGGCAGACGATGCTGTTCTCCGCGACGATACCGGAGCAGATAACGGGCATCGCGAAGGCGCACATGAAGCACGACCACGCGAGCGTATCCGTGGGCAAGGAGGAGGAACCGACGGTGACGACCATAAGCCACGCATACGCGCAGGTGCACGGGCGTGCGAAGTTCGCAGCGCTTCTCGCATACATAGACCAGTTCAATCCGCAGAAGGCGATAATATTCTCGTCTACGCAGAGGGAGGCTGACCTCATACACAGGGTCATGGTCCAGCGCGGCATGAACGCTATACTCATCCACGGAGGCCTGACGCAGGCGAAGCGAGAACACTCGCTGCAGGCGTTCAGGAAGGGGGCGCGTTTCATGGTGGCGACGAACGTCGCGGCCAGGGGGCTGGACATCGCTGACGTCACGGACGTGATAAACTTCGATGCTCCGGACGACGCCTACCAGTACATCCACAGGGTCGGAAGGTCGGCGAGGATGGGCAAGAACGGAAGGGCGTTCACGCTCGTGAACGACGAGCAGAAGGGGATAATACTTGAGATACAGATCCAGGCGAACGTCAAGGTGAGGCAGCTCCACCTGAACCTCGAGCCTTACAGGAACGTCGAGATACCGAGAATGGAGCATCGGAGGTTCGGCGGAGGCAGGCCGATGCGCGGCGGCATGCAGCACGGAGGCGGCGGGAGGCCGTTCAGGAGGGACGGCGGCTTCCATCGCGGAGGCGGTGGGGGCGGCGGAGGCCATCACCACAGGGACGAGCACAGAGGACACGGAGACGAGAGGGGCCAGTTCATAAGGCCCGGAAGCAGGAGGAGGTACTAGTCCTTCCGCTTCTTTGTTTTCTTCATTCGTTTAGCGTCAGCGACAAGGCTCTTCTCCAGCTTTCCATAGAGCTCGATCTTCGCCCGGATGAAGTTTTTGATCCCTATCCCTGGATCGACAGCGCGCCAAAGGAAAGGATGGGGGGTGACCAGCACCACGAGGCCTTTCTCACGTAGCCGTTCGAGCACGTCGAATACTCTCGTAACCGGCACGCCGGAGTTCTCTGCAACTTCTCTACTTAACTGGTCGCCTTGTAGGAGCAATGTCTGGTACGCCTTGCCCTCATATTCCGTCAGTCCGGCGTTCTTCAGGTCATCAACGAACGCCATAAACACAATAAATTAACTATTATCAGTGAATATTAACTTTTTAAAGTTAATGATTTGCACTGGGTATCAAGGTAAACGGTTGTTTTGATTACCTAGCGGCGATCCTTGGAGGGCTCATCTGCCGGAGGTAGCCTCTTGCGATCTCCCCGACGTCCTTGTCCTGCGCCGCAGACTTGAGTGTCGCGACGACCTGCTCCTTGTAGCTGCCTGGCCCGTGTGCCGCGAGCGCGAATGCCGCCCTGTACCTCACGTAGATGTGGTTGTCGCCCATCATCATCGAGAACAGCTGGTCGCGCATCCCTGCGAACGCCTCTTCAGGGACATCGGACTTCTCGATTATGCTCACCGCAAGGTCCCTGACGTTCCTGTTCTGGTCCTTGAGGTTGAAGAAGGCCCACTTGTAGTATGTAGGGTCGTTCCTTATCAGAGGGATAGACTCGTCCACAAACTGCCAGTCCTCTCTCATCGCTGCCGAAATCAGTTCTGCTAGGTCTACCACAATACGCACCTGTTCTATCTCTGATCCGGATAGGCGGCTTCTGGTATTTATTACTTCCCTGCGCCGTGGGGCAGCACCGGAAGTAACCTCAACCTCCTAACCCTATTCGAGACCTCGTGGTCTTCGGGACCTTCAGTAAATCGGCCTGAAGGACAGCATCCAGAGCCTCATGTTCCTGAGGAGCCTAGAACCCTTGTGGCGCCTGCCGCTCTCCAGCAGTATTGCCACTTCTCCTTCGCTAGCTTCTGGCAGCCGCTGGGCAACGTGTTGTTTATAGTTGCTGTACGCGGCCATCGCAAAGGATGGTCTGTGCTTCCTCAGCTTCGCAAGATCCGGCATGACCCATCTGGTCCTTCTACCGGATACAAGGTCTCCGAAAGGCTTTACCCCCTCTATACCTTTGTTTCCCCCTCCCATTACATACTCAATCTGATGTTGGGTTTTATAAACAGAACCAGATGGTTAGACAATAGTCAAAGAATTAGGAATCGCTGTCGTAAACAGATACTCTCTTTTGGCAACGAAAGAATATATATGCGTTGCATGTCTCTTCTTTTACTATGGGTGCGGCTGACGCTGTGGAGAAGCTCCTTGTCGGGAGATGGATAGCGGGAGACAGCATAGACGATGCGATTGCGCGCGCAAAGAAGTTGAACGCGCGCGGCATCGCCGCGATAATAAATTATCTCGGCGAGGAGTTCACGCAGAAGCAGGACGTGGACAACGCGGTCGGCACTTATCTGTCGCTGATCGGCGAGATAAAGGAGAATGAAGTGCGCGCAGACGTCTCGCTCAAGCTTACGCAGCTTGGACTCTGGATGAGCGAGAAGACAGCAGCGAAGAACTACTCAGAGATAGTCTCGTTCGCGAAGAGGCACGGGATCTTCGTCTGGATAGACATGGAGACATCGAGAGATGTCGATGCCACGATAAGGATCTACAAGAAACACATCGCCAAGGGAAACGTCGGCATAACCATCCAGTCCGCGTTGAAGCGGAGCGGCCGCGACATCGAGGGCATCGTTGCTGCCGGCGGCGTGGTCAGGCTCGTGAAGGGTGCTTATCCGGAACCGGCATCTGTAGGCTATACTACGAGAAGCGCCGTCACCAGAAACTACGAGACGCTGATGTCCTACCTGTTCAGGCACGGGAGGAGGTTCGTGATCGCCACGCACGACAAGAGGATGCTGGACAGGGCGGTGAAGCTCGACGCGCAGTACAGCAGGGACGTGGAGTACGCGATGCTCAGCGGCGTCAGGAACAACCTGCTGCTGAGGATGGCGCAGGAGGGCCGCAACGTCCGCATATACGTGCCGTTCGGGAGCAGGTGGGTCGGGTACTCGTACAGGAGGCTGCGCGAGGCCAGCAATGCGAAGCTGGTCCTGCGTTCTCTCCTCGAATACGAGAAGGTATAAATATAAAGCACGTCCTATACGAACGATGGCGAGCGACAAGGAGGAGATGGGCTGCGACATGCGCGGCTTCCTCTCGTTCCAGATACTGTTCCTTCTCTCAAAGAGACAGATGCACGGCGAGCAGCTGGCAGAGGAGCTGGAGAAGAGGCGCGGCGGCAAGCCGAAGCCCGGCACGATATATCCCGCGCTCAAGGAGCTGAAGGAGAGGCACCTCATAATCGGCCACAGGGCTGGCAAGACTGTCGTCTATGTGCTGACCGCTGAGGGAAAGCGCAGCGAGAAGTATGCGATGTCCTATTTCTGCAGGTGCTTCGGAGAGATGTTCGATGAATAGTCACTTGCCGCTTTCCGCCTTCTTGAATGCGATTATCTCGCGCAGCACGCGCTTTGCGTCCTCAGGTCCGGACACTGAGATGCAGTCCACGCCTGCCTGCTTGACGGGCCAGTCGTTTCCGCCTTCGCGGAGGGCGTCTCCGATGTAGACCATCTGGCCGGTCTTGTATCCGAGAACTTCCGTTATCTTCCCTATCCCATATGCCTTGTTTATCCCCTTCCTGGTGACATCGATGGAATTCGTTCCGCCTATATTGACCTGGAACTCTGGCGCGAGCTCGAGAAGGTGCTTTCGTATCAGCATCCTCTTCGACATGTCAGGGTCCCACTTCGATTTTATCTCGAAGGGCGCAAGCTGCCCGTTCGCCGAGAACGTTATCTGCGTTCCCCTGTCCTCGAGTATCTCGCCATAGATTTTCTTTGGTTCCTCGAACTTGGCCTTCTTGAGCGCTATCTCAAAAGCACGCAGTATCTTGTCCTTCTCTTCCTGGGTGAGAACCTCCTCGTAGACCTTCGTCCACTTCCGGTCCTTCGCAACGTAGAAGGCTGCGCCGCATGTAGGAAATATGTAGAGCCGCGAGAGCCGGCCATCGGTCAGGGCAAGTCTGCTAACGAAGTTCTTCTGGAATATCTCGTACTTCCCGCCGCTTATCACTGCGAATGGCATGTATCGCAGGAGCTCGCCTATTATCCCCTGCATCTCGTCGTCCATGGGCGTCTTGCTAACGGTCAGCGTGCCGTCTAGGTCGGCCACGACTATGCCCTTCTTCGAGTAGTCTATCTTCGGCATGAAATCAGGACGATATGCATGCCCTTCGCGCATATTTAGAGTTTGTGTGCGGCAACTGGCAGGCAAAAGGACAACGTTTAAGTATTGATTGTCGCTTAACTACTCTGATCTGGATGAAGGAACATTTCAATGCCGAACGCAAGACCATAACCATAGGCGAGGGTATGACCGCACAGCTCACCCCACGTGGCGCGGTCGGGGGCGCGGTGACACTGGCGGGCAAGGCGTTCAAGAAGTGCCTGCGGAGCCAGAGGGGATTTGGCGAAACGATGGTCGCACTCGTTGTCGACGCCCATCGACTGCTCGTTGAAGAAGTCAGGCCCATAGGGCAAGATGCGTTGACGGGACTCGGACGGAGCCGTGATTTCAGGCGGGACTTCGACCAGAGCATACGGACCTATCTCAAGGCAGGACGGTCAACCTGTGATAGTGGCTTTGCGCTGCTCCTCCTTGACGTGAATAACCTCACTGGCATAAATGCACGACATGGATACAACCTTGGTGATAAGGTCATTTTGCACATCGCGGACTCGCTGGCGGAGAGCATCAGGGGCACAGGAGGGAGAGCCTACCGCTGGAGGGACGAATTTGCAGTCATACTGCCGATGCCGGCAGCCAGGGATTCGACAGCGCTTATAGACTCCCTGAGGGCGAGGATATCAGGGACCAGCATATTCGGTGTGGTCCCGAGCGTCGGTATAGGAGTGGTAGATCTATTCGGGATGGGCCGTAGAAACAGCGGTTTTGACGAGTATACCATCAGGATATTCCCTACAATGGCCTCTGGAGAGGACAGGCGCGGCCTGAATCATCAGATAGGGAACGGGCCGGTGTCTGTGCCATTGCCCTGGCTTGATGCCGCCATGCAGAGCGCGATAGAGAATCGTGATCCGAGCGCGCTCTCCTACACGATGAGCATGCTGGCTTATGCAGGAGTATGCCTGGATAAGTGTGTCGGCAGGAAGTAGTCACTTCACCTTGATCCACTTCAGGAAGTCCTTCACCGCAGGTATCGTGGTCTTCGGTCCGTGGTCTCCGTATCTGTAGACCTTGAGGACCAGGGTCCTCCCTGCCTTTTCCGGGAACACCGCCGCTATCTTATCGTAATACTCCTTTGAGCGGACGTAGTTTATGCTCAGGTCCTTCTTGCCATGTGCTATGAACACCTTCACATCCTTGACGTCCTTGATGCAGTTGGCAGGCGCTATGCTGTCCTTGTTGGCCCAGTGCCTCTTCCACTCCTTGCTTAGTATGCCGCGGTAAAGGTGCGCGTACCCTGCGTTCTTCATGACCCTGTTGAAGTCCGTGACCTTCTCCTCGGGCTTGCCCAGGTTGCCGTACTTGGCGGTGTCCATCGCTGACGAGAATATGCCTATCTCCTTTATCCTCTTGTCGAACCTGTGGAGCTGTGGCAGGAATCTGCCGCCGAAGCTGTGGCCCGCTGGTATGACGCGCTTGTACTTGAGCCTGAACCGCTTCATGCTGTAGTATTCCGTTCCGGTGCAGCCCTTCGTGAATGCATCGAACAGGACCAGGAACGACCTGACGCAGTTCATCGGGGTGAACGCGCCTTCGCTCCTGCCGTTGCCTATGTAATCGAACACAAAGAGGTCGCAGTTGCGCGCTAGCACAGCAGGCGCGAACAGCATTCCGCCGTTGTCAGGCACGGTTGGCGCGCCCTTGCCACAGATCACGATGTTGCGCTTACGCCTCGTGCACTTGGTGTAGAAGGTGCCAGTTATTCCGCCTATGCGAAGCGTGTACGTCTCGAACTTCATGGTGCGACCTGCACGTCTATGCGCTGCAGTCTCTTCAGTGC
>JASHUB010000057.1 GCA_030040265.1 Microcaldota archaeon | reverse complement strand
ACGATGCCGCGATCGAGATAGCGAAAGGCGTCGGAAAGAGACTCTCAACAGATTTCATAATGCCGGATCCTACGGACAACCGCATGCTGCTGAAAGTCACTTCGAACGTCGCCGCGGCCGTTGCAAGCGCCGCGGTCAGGACAGGCATCGCCAGGGTGAACGTCGAAAAGGATACTGTGAAGAAGCACGCCGCCTCGCTCATAAAGAGATACATGAAGATAGAGCGCAAAGTGCTCAAATGATCATACGAGCCTGCGTGGATCGAGTATCCTGTCAAGCCTCTTCCTGTCGAGTATGTTGAGCTCCAGGCAGATCTCCTTCACGCTCTTGTTCCTCCTGTAAGCCATCCTCGCGATCTCCGCCGCCCTCCCGTATCCTATGTACGGAGAGAGTGCCGTTGCGATCGACAGGTCGCGCTCGAGATGCTCCTTTATCATGATCAGGTTCGGCTTGACGCCGGACACGCACCTGTGCGCAAAGGTGCGCACCGCGTTCGACAGTATGTTTATGGAGAACAGCAGGTTGAACGCGATGAGCGGCATGTAGACGTTCAGCTCGAGCTGTCCTGCGTCAGCCGCCTTTGCTATGGTCGTGTTGCTTCCCATGACCTGGAACGCGACCATGTTCATCATCTCCGGTATGCTCGGGTTTATCTTGCCTGGCATTATGGACGAGCCCGGCTGGACAGCCGGCAGTATCAGCTCGTTGAGGCCGCTTCTCGGTCCGGAGCCCAGCAGCCTGAAGTCGTTCGCTATCTTGTCTAGCGCTATCGCCGCCTCTCTCATCGAGTCGCTGAGCCGCATCTCCTCTTTCTGCGTCTGCATGACAGCGAACTCGTACTTCGAGAGCCTGAACTTCGCCTTGGTCAGCCTGTTCAGTTCATCGAGCGCAAGCCTCGCATAGCGCTGCGACGCGTTTATCCCGGTGCCTATCGCAGTCCCGCCGAGTGGAATCGTGAGCATCCTGTCTGCCGCGTCCTCGACGCTTTTTATTGATTCCCTGATCGCGCCGGCGTATCCGGAGAACTCCTCGCCTAACGTGATCGGCACGGCTTCCTGCAGGTGCGTCCTGCCCACCTTGATTATCTTCGAGAACTCCGCCGACTTCGCATCGAGCACCTTCTCAAGGTCCCGCAGCGCAGGCAGCAGGTGCTTCTCAGCAAGGAGGTAAGCGGCGATGTGCGTAGCGGAATGGAACGTGTCGTTCGTCGACTGCGACATGTTGACGTGATCGTTCGGATGAACGAGCTTGTAGTCACCTTTCTTCCCGTGGAGCAGCTCGATCGCGCGGTTCGCTATCACCTCGTTGAGGTTCATGTTGGTGCTCGTGCCTGCCCCTGCCTGGAATACGTCTACAATGAACTGGTCGCGCATCTTGCCGGCGAGTATCTCGTCGCATGCCTGCACTATCGCCCTTCCGCGTTTTCTGTCGAGCTCCCCGGTCTTCATGTTTGCCATCGCTGCGCTCTTCTTCAGCAGCGCGTAGGCGTGTATCAAGTCCCACTGGACGTGTATCCCTGAGATCCTGAAGTTCTCCGCAGCCCTCTCCGTCTCTATGCCATAGTAGACGCCGCCGGGCACCCTGACAGTGCCGAGTACGTCCTTCTCTTTCCTGTAGGCTGGCATGTTAAACACTCTCTGCATAGGTTAATAGCGTTAAGGCTTCTTTCCGCCGCCGAGCAGCTTGTCTTTCATGATATCTCCCTTCAGCATCTGTATCGCCAGCGCCGGGTCCACTCCCTTCGGGCACGCATCGGAGCACGCGCCTATGAACTCGCATCCCCAGACCCCTTCAAGCGAGTCCACCAGGTCCAGTCTCTTCCCGCCCATCTGGTCGCGCGAGTCTGCCCTGTACCTGAGCGTCTGGGACAGCGACTGCGGACCTATGAAGCTCGGGTTCGAGTTCACAACTGGGCACGCATCTAGGCAGAGCCCGCACATTATGCAGTATGAGAACGGCAGGAACTTGTCTTCTTGTTCTGGGTTCTGCTTGTATATCCTGTTCGCTCTGTACTTCTCCATCGCGTTCTCCCTGAACAGGTGCGGCTCCAATGCCTTGTGCTTCTCGAAGAAGTCATCGAAGTCAGTGACAAGATCCTTCAGGAGCGGGTGGCCGAGCATGGGCGAGACTTCCACAACGCCGTTCTTTTGGCACTCCATCACGTTGGTCTCGCACGCCAGCGCCGGCTTGCCGTTCACGTTCATGCCGCACGAACCGCAGATTCCCATCCTGCAGCTGTAGCGCATAGATAGCGACGGGTCGACGTTGTCCTTTATGTTTATCAGAGCGTCCAGCACGTTCGTGTGTCCGTCTGCCTCTGCGCTGTAGGTATCCGTCCTTAGCGCCTTCGTGTGCGGATCGAACCTCTTGACGCTGAACGTTATCCGCTCGATGCTCTTGCCAGGCAGCCTTGCGACCTTGAAGAAGGTTTTCCCTTCAATCTTGCCTTCGAGCGATCCTCGTGCAGCTCCGTGGACGAATACCTCTACGAAGCTCAGGACGCCGTAAACGAACAGCGCCAGCACGAGCAGGACTCCGAGGGGCATGAACGCCCACGTAAGCGCGAATGCATAGGCCAGTGATGTCAACACAAGAAGCATGGGTATGCCTATCATGGCGGCATACTCGAATACCATTATCTGGTGTGCATCCATCAGAACCACGTTAACAGCAATGCCGCGAGCAGTATCACCCAGACGGCCAGCGCAGCGTATGGTGCCGCAATGAAAACCGGGTTTACTCCATGCTCCTTGCGCGATGCGACCCAGAGCGGGTCGAGGTGGCCGAACGCCATGCCGCGCGTTGACATCATGCAGAGCCCTTTCACCAGCTCGAACATCTGGGGCGTTATCAGTACCCACACCGCCACCACCAGTACTCTTGCCTCCAGCACGAGCGCGCCGGTGAGCAGGTTATAAAGAAGAACAGCGGCCGCGACGAGAGCAACAAATACCAGAATCCTGAAGGTCAGCGCATGCAGCAGGCCCTCGGCATCGAACGCGGCGAGCCTAAAGATGCTGGCTTGATGCCCTCTCACATCCACTTTCTCCTTCATGCCACCACTAGTATTTCCTCTCCTTAGGCTGCCACTTCGTTATCTTGACAGGGGTGTAAGACACCCTTGGACCGAAAGTCGAGCGCGCTATCACGCTGTGCTTCAGCCACTTGGCGTCGTCCCTCTTAGGGAACTCCTTCATGGCGTGGGCGCCCCTGCTCTCTGTCCTCTTCATCGCGCACGTTACCACTGCGTCGGCCAGGCTCACGAGGTTGTTTATCTCAAGCGCGTCGCGCAGGTTCGTGTTGTAGACCATGCCCCTGTCGCGCACCGCCATCCTCTTGAGCAGCGGCTTTATCCGGGAGAGCCGAGCCTTCGCCTCCCTCATCCCTGCAAGCGTGCGGTAAACGTAAAGATTCTTCTCCATCACATCGTGCATCTCGTCCCGTATCGCATACGGATCCTCGCCTTCCTGCCTTGAGAGCATGGAGTCGATGCGCTTTTCCTCTTCACCTGCGACTTTCTTCGCCGTGTTCCTCCCTTCGAGAGGTGCACGCTTCGCATGCTTCGCTGCCGCAATCCCTGTCTTCCTGCCCCACACTGCGCACTGGCTCAGCGAGTTGCTGCCCAGCCTGTTGGCCCCGTGGACGCTCACACATCCGCATTCGCCCGCAGCCCACAGCCCTGCCACAGGGAATCTTCCGCTCCTGCCGATGACTCTGCCCTCAATGTCCGTGTTTATCCCTCCCATCGTGAAATGCGTCGCAGGCCTTACAGGGATCGGCTCCTGTCCCGGGTCTATCCCGAGCATCTTCATGCAGATGTCCTTTATCATCGGCAGTTTCTCGTCTATCCTGCGCGCCCCGAGATGCGTCAGGTCCAAATGCACGTATCCGAGCCCGTCCTTGCCCTCGAAGCCCCTCCCTTCATCGAGTTCGGTCATTATCGCCCTTGACACGATGTCCCTCGGCGCGAGCTCCATGACCGACGGCGCGTACCTCTTCATGAAGCGCTCCTTCTTCGCGTTCAGCAGGCGCCCTCCCTCTCCGCGAGCCGCCTCGGTGATGAGTATGCCGCTAGGGACTATCGCTGTCGGGTGGAACTGGACGAACTCCATGTCCTTCAGCGGCAGCCCGGCCTCGTATGCCAGCGCCGTGCCGTCGCCGGTGCTGGAATGCGCCGTGGTCGTGAACGGATATATCCTCGAGAAGCCGCCTGTCGCCAGGATGCACGACTTTGCAACGAACGCCTTCATCGTCGAGTCTGCCAGGTCCATCGCGCATATCCCGATGCACCTGTTCTGCCGCGTGATCAGTTTTGTGGCGAAGTGCTCGTGGAAGATGTCGACGTTCTTCATGCTGGTGAGCTCGTCATAGAGCGCGCGCATCATGAAGAAACCTGTCTTGTCCGCGGCGTAGGCCGTGCGCGGGGTCGACATGCCTCCGAATGGCCTGAAACTTATCTGCCCCTCGTTCTCCCTGTGCCACGGCACTCCGAGGTGCTCGAAGAAGCGTATCTCTTCAGGCGCGCCCTCGACAAGCTGCTCCACTGCGTCCTGGTCTGCAAGATAGTCGGAACCCTTCACTGTGTCGTAAGCGTGCTTCGCCTTCGAGTCATGAACAGGATAGAGGACGCCCGATATGCCCCCTTCGGCGGAGACCGAGTGGCTGCGCATCGCGTGGAGTTTCGATATAACGGCTATCCTCGCCTTGCCTCCCGACTCGGCGCTCGCGTGGACGGCGGCCGAGAAACCGGCTATGCCGCTCCCGAGGATCAAGATGTCGTATTCGTGCAGCTCCATCAAGGTATACAGGAATGAAACTTATAAAAATCAGAGGTCGGAGAGCCTCGCTATCGCCAGCGGTATCAGCATCTCCTCCTTGCTCAGCCCGCCGTGCATTCCGGGCATGCTGCCCTTCCTCATCCTCCTTCCCTTGTACTCGAAGCTCACGCCTGCGCCGTAGTGCGGAAGTATCGTCAGGTTGCCAACCCTCTCGAAGAACTTCTTGCTGTGCTTCCCGCTCCCGAACGCATTGTGTTTTATCAGGTCCTCCGTCTTGAGGACCGTGGCGAAGCGCAGCCTCTTCGAGAGGAATTCCTGGGTCTCGTCAAGGAGCTCGGGCTTCACGTGCAGGAAGAGGTCGCGCCTGCCGCCCCACGGCAGCGTGGTCCTTCCCTCGTAAACGCGAAGCGCGTCCATGACCTTCTTGTACTTGTTTATGCTGACCTCCTTCTTCGGATCCATGTTCAGGTGGCCGTGGTCGGCCGTCACCAGCACCAGCGTCTCCTCCGCCACCCTCTGGCTGACCTTGTCCAGCAGGCCCTCCTCGAGCGCGTGCATTATCATCGACAGCTGCAGCTTGTATTCCTCGGAGTGCGGCCCGAAAGAGTGGGCGACGTGCTCGAGGTCCTCTATGTACACGTAGAAGAAGGACTTGCCCTTGCTGCTCTGGAGGCACTTGCGTAGCGACACTATCATGTCGGCGAGGCTTTCGTACGGCACCTTCTTGCTGCCCTCCATGGTGAAGCTGTTGTATGCGCTGAACGCGATCTGCGCGCCGCTGAACACGTAGCAGTCTATCCCGTTCTTCTTCATCTCCTTGAATACGGGTTTGCCGTCGTGCAGTATCCTCGGGTCGACGCCAGCGCCGAGCAATGAGTCTGGAGTGGAACGCTTGTCGATGGTCGTGAAGAGCAGGCTGTATATCACCTCGTTCAGCTCCTGGACGTACATGAGCCATTCCAGCATGCCGTGGTCTCCCGGCGCAGAGCCCGTGACAAGGCTAGTGATCCCGGCGGCGGTGGTGGACGGGAATACGGTGGTGAGCGGCCCGACTGCGCCGTTCTCCGTGAAGTTGCGCATGAACCTGCTTCCCTTGTAGTAGGTGAGCCACTTGTCGTACCCGAAGCCGTCCAGCAGGATGACCACTACGTTCTTCGGGTCCTTCAGGTTCACGAACTTCGAGTAGCGTTCGAGTGGCACTGTCTTCTTGTCGGTCTTCGCCCCGAGCAGCTTCTCTCCGGTCGCGAACACGTTGGAGATGCAGTACTCGTCGTAGTCCGGGTAGACGAAGCTGTTCTTCTGCCTGCGCTTCAGTATCTCCCGCTCGGTCTCCCTGAGTATCATGCTAATGGTTGGAAAACAAGAAATAAAGCATTTCCTACTTCTTGCCGAGTATCGCTCTCTTGAATGCGCTGAAGTAGAGCAGCGCCACCAAGGTCTTGGCGTCCTCGAGTTCGCCGTCCCTGGCGAGGTCCAGCATGTCCTGGATCGACATCTCCTTGGTCTCGATGTACTCATCCTCCTCCAGCTGTGGTTTCTTCACTACGCTCCCCGTTGCTATGAAGACATGGGTCACGTAGTCGGACATTCCAGGCAGCACCAGTATGGACGTGAGCTCGCGCAGCTCGTCCACCTGGAAGCCTATCTCCTCGCCCAGCTCGCGCCTCGCAGCGTCATCTGGCAGCTCCTTCGGCTTCAGCCTCCCAGCGGGAAACTCGTATATCCAAGTGTCTGCGCCTATCCTGTAGTGCTTCTCGACCAGGACGTCGCCGTTCTTCAGCAGCGGTATGACCACCACTGCCTCGCCCATCCTGAATATCGTCTTCCTGGCCTTCTTGCCGTCAGGCATGATCCGATCTACCTCCACGACCTTCTTGTTGCCATCGTCGTAAAGTATCCTGTCAGAAGACCTGCTCCTGGGCCGCTTCACCATCGCGTCACGTTGTAGCATTCAATGCACACTATTTATAGTTTATGGTGCTATCTTCTCATATGGCCTCAAAAAAGAAGGGTGACCAGCAGCGCCGCGAGGGCAAGGCGCAGAACCACGGCGATGCACAGCCTGCAGCTCCGAAGGAGGCGATGAAAGCCGAGCCGCAAGAGATGAAGGAGGAGCCGCAGCCGGCTCCGCAGCGCGCTTCCCAACCTGCCGATGACGCGCCGAAGGCTTCGCCCCAGAAGATGATATCCGGCGGCCAGAAGAAGGGATCTGGTGCAGGCGCGATAGCTGCTATAATAATTGTAATACTCGTGCTGGTAGGGATAGGCGCGTACTACTCCGGGATTCTGCCAATGGCGGCGCAGAGCACGACAGCCGTAACGACAGTCGCGGTAACAACGCAGGCGTCCACGCCAACGGTCACCGTGCAGACGAAAGCGGCGTCCACCACCGTAGGCAAGCTCAGCACAACAACCGCGCCCACAGTCCCGGCGACGCTGAGCCTGGATATGTACCTAAACGATTACAGGATAGATCCGGCAACTGTAACCGTAATGTCCGGGGAGCATGTGACGATAGACGTCATAAACAACGGCACGATCGACCACGACCTTGTGATAGCGGACGTCTCCTCAACAGAGGTGCTGACACCTGGCGAAAGCGAGATGATAACTTTCGTCGCGCCTGCGGCTGGAACCTATTCGTACTACTCAAACGTCCAGGCGCAGAGGGAAGAAGGACTTTCGGGCAACTTGATAGTGACCTCGTGATCCGATGGCGGCCCAGAACACCGTCAGGGAAGACGGAATAGCCTACATACTTACCTATCTGTTGACCTTCCTATCAGGCATAGCCGTGTATTTCACGCTCGGCCAGAAGGTTCCGCAGCTGAAGTTCCACGCCGTGCAGGCCATATTCTTTGGGATAGCCCTTCTCATAGTCGCCGGCATACTCCATCTAGTCTCATCCGGCATAATCGGAAGCATCGTCGGTTTCGTCGGATGGCTCTACGGCCTCTATGTCGGCTGGCAGGGCTCAATAGGAAACGACATAGAGATACCGGTCATCGGCAAGTACGCCAGGGGCTACTCAAAGTGACCACGGCCACCTAGATCTCCCCGTCCCACTCTGCAAGAAACCTATCCACGAATTCTTTTGTGTACTCGTGCCTGCCCTTGGCGATCTCCTTCGCTGTCTTGGTGTTCATCAAGCCCTTCAGCAGGAATATCTTCTCGTAGAAGTGGTTGATAGTGTGGCTCCGCCTTTTCATGTATTGCGCGAAAGTGTTGTGCCTTGCGGGCTTGACTCCTGGGTCGTAGAGCTCACGTCCGAGCCTGGCGCCAGTCGCGAACGTCCTCCCGATGCCGATCGCGCCGAGCGCATCCAGCCGGTCCGCATCCTGCACTATCTTGCCCTCCAACATTGTAGGCACGGTCTTCACTCCTGCGCCCTTGAACGATATCTCGCGTATTATCTGCGACACCGAATCTGCGCTCCTCCTGCCGACCCCCTGCCGCAGCAGCCACGCGTTCACCTTCCTTGGGCCGAGCTCGTGGTCGCTCTTCCCGTTTATCTTGTAATCGTAGACGTCGTGCAGCAGCGCAGCGAGCTGGACAATGAACTTGTCTGCGCCTCTCTCCTTCGCAGCGATCCTCATCGCCATGTTCCTCACGCGGATGGCGTGCCAGTAGTCGTGCCCTGTGCTCTCGCCCCTTGACTTGGATTCGAGGTACGCCTCCGCCTTCCTCAAAACCGAGTTCTTGTCCATCGGATCACAAAAAGAGTCACTGCAGAAAGGCCACGCCCAGTCTTTCAAGGACGTTGTCTACTCTGGTCACTGGCTCCTCGCATTCGTGCCCCGTGCATATATAGGCGGTTGCCTTGCCGTCTATGCCGTCCATCCCCTTCGTGTATGGCGCCACCTCCGGCAGGTCCTTCGTCCGGAGCAGGACCACCTTGTTCGGTATGAACTCCTTCCTTATGGCGCGGAACATCTCCTTCGTGTCCTCCGAGCCAGGGTCTCCGGATATGACTATCTCGTAAGACGGCCCGAGCGCGAACGCGAGCGATGCGAGCATAGCAGTGTGCTCGAGCGGGTCCTTCATGACCGAGTGTGAGAACGCCTTCAGCCCCTTGTGGGCGAGTTCCTCGTACCTCTCGTCACCGGTGATCCGCGCGAGGCGGATCAGGTCTAGTATCGCGATCGCGTTGCCGGATGGGACCACCCCATCGTAGGACTCCTTGTCCCTGAACAGCACCGTCTCAGCGTAATCGGATGTGTAGAAGAAGCCGCCGTTCTTCTTGTCCCAGAAGTGGGTTATCATCTCCTCTGTCAGCTCGATCGCGGTCTTTATGTGCCTCACTTCGAATGTCGTGCCGTACAGGTCTATGAATCCCGCGATCAGGAATGCATAATCGTCTATGAATGCGTCCACGCTGGCCACGCCGTCCTTGTAGCTGTGGTAGAGCCTGCCCTTCTTCATCATCTTGCTCAGCACGAACTCCGCTGCGTCCTCTGCCGCCTGCGCGTAGCCAACTCGCTCCGCGAGCTTGCCCATCTTCGCAAGCACAGATATGGCGAGACCGTTCATGTCCGCGAGTATCTTATCGTCTATCTTCGGACGCACGCGCTTCTCCCTCGCCGCGAAGAGCTTCTTCTTGATCGTGTCGATCCTTCTCCTAGCCTCCTCGGGGCTTATCTGGTACCTCTCCGAGATGTCGTTCGGCGATTCTGCAACGTAGAGTATGTTCGTCCCCTCCCTGTCCGATGGGCCGGTGTTGTAGTTCCCGTTCCTTTCAACGCCGAAGAACTCTATCGCTATAGCAGCCTCGTCGTCGTGGAGGACGCGCTCGATGTCATCCTCTCTCCAGAGATAGAACCTGCCCTCCTCTCCTTCCGAGTCTGCGTCCACTCCGGTGTAGAAGCCGCCCTCCGGCGAGCGCAGGTCCCTAGTTATGAACGTAAGTATCTCATCGGCCATGATAACATAGTCCTTCTTCTTCGTTGCCTGGCTCAGCTCCATGCACACCGATGCGATGAGCGCCTGGTCGTACAGCATCTTCTCGAAGTGCGGCGCGAACCAGCGCATGTCGGTCGAGTAGCGGTGCAGCCCGTATCCGAGCTGGTCATAGATCCCTCCCCTCCTGATGGACTGAAGCGTCTTCTCGGCCATCTGCTGCGCATCAGACGTCTTGTTTATGTACCAGTATCGGAGCAGGAATGTTAGGTAGCTTGGCATCGGGAACTTCGGCGCGGACGAGAAGCCGCCGTGCGCGTAGTCGAACGCCGCTGCGAGCTGCGAGAATGCTGCGTCCATGACGGAGTAGTCGAGATCGCGCTTCGTTGGTTTCACCGCGTCTTCGCGCGATGCGAGCGCGGTCACGACCCTGTTGGCGTCCCGTTCCAATGCCTCCCTGTTGGTCTTCCACGCGCCGTCTATCTTCGCGGTCAGCGCCTTGAGGCCGAGCATGCCGTACTTGTCCTCCTTTGGTATGTAAGTGGCGGCGAAGAACGGCCTCTTGTCAGGAGTCATGAATATTGTCAGCGGCCATCCGGCCCTTCCGGTTATCGATTGCGCGACTTTGATGTAGATGCGGTCGATGTCCGGCCTCTGCTCCCTGTCCACTTTTATGCACACGAATGTCTTGTTCAGCATCTCCGCAACCTTCTCGTCGCGGAATGACTCATGCTGCATCACGTGGCACCAGTGGCATGTGGAGTAGCCGATTGAAAGGAATATGGGTTTGTCCTGCTTCTTCGCGAGCTCGAACGCCTCGTCGCCCCAAGGGTGCCAATCCACAGGGTCGTGCGCATGCTCAAGCAGGTACGGGCTCTTCTCGTCAGCGAGCCTGTTCGTGTGTACCATGTGTCCAACTCTCCTTTCAAATATCTGCGCTAAAGGCTAAATATCGTTCGCATGGATGCGGTGTAGCCGACTGCACTACGTGGTGGTCGTCGATTGCGGCTCGCATTCGTATGTCGCGTGCCCCTCGATGCATCCGAGGGTCGAGACATCCTTGAGCGGGCATGCAGTTGGGCAGTCCGAGGCAGGAGGCGCAGGTTCGACGCACGAAAACTCTTGGCCGCAAGGATCAGGCGCGACCGTTGTGGAAGCTGTGCTGGTGATCGCTGTTGTTGTGACAGTGGACGAGCTGACCGTCTCCGTGATCGTCACCGTGCTGGTCGTGGTGTTCACGTCATACGATCCGCCTCCGGTCAGGAAGCCTCCTCCTGACGCAGGGGTCTGGCATGACGACCCGGCGAATTGTATTGGCGAAGGATAGTTCGCTTCGGACATCCATGTGCCGACCCCGCTGCTCGACACCGTCGCATAATAGGACTGCTCCTCTGATTCAGTTCCCCCGGTGCCAACGCAGTATATCCTGCCCGCGTATATCGCGCACCCGGCGTTGGTCATCGGCACCGGATACGACGTGGTCTGCATCCAGTCACCTATCCCGCCGCTAGGAAGGATGTGCGCGTAGTAGACGTCCTGGTCTGCGTCATCGCTCGAGCTGCCGACGCAGTATATGTAGTGGTTGTATATGGAGCAGCCTCCGTAGCTGAAGTTGACCGGGTAGTGGGGACCCACCATCCCGACGCCGATCGTGCCGTTGGCGTATATCGGAGTGTAGCTGACCTGGTCGAACGGGCTCAGCGCGGATCCGACGCAGTACATGTATCCGTCGTAAATGCTGCACGAGTTTGAGTCCCCATAGTCGAGCACAGTGTTCGCCACGGTCCATGCACCTATCCCTGTCTTGGACAGCGGCGCGTAGACCATCTGCTGCGCTATGCTGTTCTGGCCATAGTCGGCACCGTTGCAGTAGATGTAGCTGTTGTTGTCCGCAGAGCAGCTGAACAGCGAGTACTGGTTCAGCGCATATGGGTAGCGCGTAGTCACGTTCCAGCCTCCGATTCCACTCTGTGAGATGGGTGCGTAGAAGGAGATGTTGTACTCCTCGCTGTAGCC
>JASHUB010000006.1 GCA_030040265.1 Microcaldota archaeon | reverse complement strand
GCCTCCCTCAGGCGCATCGCCTTCGTCACCTGCGAGAGCTTGTTCGAGTTTATGACCGCCATCTCTGTGTTTATCTGGTCTATCCTCTTGTTGGCGTCCTTTATCATGTCGCGGATGTACATCTTTATGACCTTGGGCGAGTCCGCATACTCTAGTATCTTCACCGCAGTCATGACCGCGAGGTAGTTGTCCTTGAGCCTCCTGCTGAGGCCTATGATCAGGTTGGTGGACGAGTTGGCGTAGTCTATCAGCACGTCGGTCGTGAACGACTTCTCCAGAAGTATGGGTATCACGTGTATCTCGTAGTCCCACGAGTTGGCTATCTTGTCCCTTATCGTGAGTATGTTGTCCATCAGGATCGCGAGCTCGTTGACGTTCTCCACCTTGGAGACCCAGCTCTGCAGCACCAGCACGTTGTAGGCGTCAGCCTTCTTCTGCCCGAACCTCTTCCTGTAGTCGACGAGCAGGGTGTTTGCCAGCTTGGACTTGGCGTGCTCAGTAGACTTCTCGCCGTTGTCCTGGCTCTTCTCGTCCTGCTGTATCGCGGTGTAGTGCGCCATCAGGCCCTCCACGGTGTCGGCGCCCTCGACGAGCGAGTACACCAGCTCAGTTGCCTGGTCCACGCTGCCCAGCCTCTTGTAGTAGTTCAGCACCAGTATCCCGACAAGCTCGTGGTACTTCTTGTACTCCCTGTTGTTCTTGGCCTTCCTTATGAGCAGTCCGTGCAGGTCGCTCCTCTTTGCAGGCACGCCCGATTCGCTGCCTGCGCTCCTGCCCGTTCCTCTCTGCTGGTTCCTGGGCATCGTACCACCGTATCTTGGTTCAGTGTAATCTTCGTCGTATGGTGCTGTCATTTCTCCCACTTCCTTGTATTTCTTTATGCATTTTGCTGACTATATTAATGTCTCTACGGATACAACGGCTATAGAAACGGAGGGTAGAAAACCTCATATTTATCTATATTCCGTTAAGATATCTACTTGACGTGGCGAAATGGTTCTGACCTGGCTTCTTTTCAAAACAAACAGTTATCACATATCTACGATTAGGTATAAAAAACATGCACTCCGGGCCATGGTCGCTGACACCTGGGCGAAGCGCATGGTGGGCCTCATGTACAGGAAATCCCTGGGAAGGGACGAGGCCATGTTCTTCGTGACCGGCAGCGACGACAGGCATGCCATATGGATGCAGAACATGCGTTTCCCGATAGACATAGTCTGGCTCGACGGGAAGGGCACCATAGTGGACATCGTCCCTGACGCCCCTCCAGCGAGGCATGCCCTCGACTGGACCACCTACACGCCCCGGCACCCTGCCAGGTACGTCCTGGAAGTGAACGCCGGAACCGCCGCCAGGCTCGGAATGAAGCCTGGGGGCAGGGTATCCTTACACCGTGGGTAAATCTGTCGTCGAAACGCCTATTTTTGTCGTCATATTATGCGTCGGGCGGCACAAAGATTTAAATAAGTTATTGCTCATATACAATCTGCTTATTCGTCAAGGTTAAGCAGTTACAGTGTTACCACCTCTAATTAGGGGAAATCATCACGCTTAGGTGAAAACAATGGCAGAAAAACCACACATGAACCTGATCTTCATAGGACACATCGACCACGGAAAGTCGACGACAGTAGGAAGGCTGCTCTTCGAGACGAAGGCCGTCTCCGAGCAGGACATGAAGAAGCTGAAGGAAGAGGCCGCGAAGTACAACAAGCCGACCTTCGAGTTCGCTTTCGTCATGGACCAGCTCAAGGAAGAGAGAGAAAGAGGAATCACGATCGACATCATGCACCGTGACTTCCAGACGCCGAAGTACTACTTCACGATAATCGACGCCCCTGGCCACAAGGACTTCGTAAAGAACATGATCACAGGCGCGAGCCAGGCAGACGCTGCCGTACTCGTGCTTTCGTGCCCTGACGGCGTATCCCCACAGACAAGGGAGCACGCGTTCCTGGCGAAGGTGCTCGGAATAAACCAGCTCATCGTCGGAATCAACAAGATGGACGCGGTGAACTACGACAGGATAAAGTTCGACGAGGCCAAGCAGGGCATAAGCACCCTGCTCAAGACCGTCGGATACGACATAAGCAAGATCCAGTTCATACCATACTCGGCTCTGCAGGGAGACAACGTCTCGGCAAAGTCCGACAAGCTGTCATGGTACAACGGCCCCACGCTGCTCGCGGCCCTCGACACGTTCGTCGTGCCGAACAAGCCGATAGACAAGCCCCTCAGGCTCCCAATCCAGGACGTCTACACGATCTCAGGATTCGGAACGGTGCCTGTAGGCAGGGTCGAGACTGGCGTAATGAAGCCGGGCGACCAGGTAATAGTCATGCCAAGCGGCGCAAAGACGGAGGTGAAATCGATAGAGATGCACCACCAGCAGCTGCAGAAGGCAGAGCCGGGAGACAACGTAGGATTCAACGTGAAGGGCGTCGACAAGAAGGACATCAAGAGAGGAGACGTCATCGGCCCGGTGAACAACCCGCCGACAGTCGCCGCTGAGTTCACGGCGCAGATAGTCGTGCTGAACCACCCTACCGCAATAGCTCCTGGATACACTCCGGTCTTCCACATCCACACCGCACAGCTCGCGGCCACGATCACGGAGATAGTCGAGAAGAAGGACCCCAAGACGGGCCAGACCATGCAGAAGAACCCAGAGTTCATCAAGACGGGAGACGTCGCAATCGTCAAGATAAAGCCGATGAAGCCCATATGCCTTGAAAGATACGGGGACTTCCCGCAGCTCGGAAGGTTCGCCATAAGGGACATGGGTCAGACCGTAGCGGCAGGCGTCATTCTCGAAGTGGTAAAGAAGCAGTAGTGTTCCAATGCCAAAGGCCCGCATCAAGCTCATAAGCAAGAACAAGACAGACGCAGGCAAGATAGCGAGGCAGATAATCGAGATAGCCAAGGCCGCCGGCATAAAGTGCCGCGGCCCCATACCTCTTCCTACACGAACGCTTACCATAGCGACAAGAAAGAGCCCCTGCGGGGACGGCTCCCACACCTACGAGCACTGGGAGATGCGCATCCACAAGTGGTTGGTCGAGATCGACGGCAACGACGTAGCGCTCAGGCAGGTCATGAGAATCCCTGTGCCGGACACGGTGCAGATAGAAATGATTCTGTCCTAATCGAATGGCTATGCCTGATTAGATCTGTCTGGTCAAGTCGGGAAGTCCTTTCTGTTTTCTTTCCCTAGCTATTGCTGACAGCTCTCTCTTCAACTTCCAATTCTTTTCAAGTATGGCTACACCATTCTCAGTCGGTCTGAGCTCAGCCTTCACCTTCGCGCCAAGAAGCGTCGCTACCCTTCTTCCAAGTTGCAATAAGGCGAGATTCCTTACAGCTAAAGTAACCTCTTTCGGAATTCCATATCTCAACGTCAAGCCGAAGTCGGTTTCAAATCTCATCAGGAACGGGCTCTTTTGCATGTGTTTAGCTGCAGATGCGGGAATCGGAGTGAAATTTATGTTGTTTCCACCAATGGTAAAGCACAGCCTCGCATCAGAGTCCGTGTTGCCGGCACTGTCGTACCATCTGAGCGTCCTCGCAGCGGCAACTACCTCTATATGCTGGTCAATGGCAAGCTTGC
>JASHUB010000056.1 GCA_030040265.1 Microcaldota archaeon | reverse complement strand
AGGGAGCATGTCGTACCTCGCGAGGTAGCGCCGGTTGTGGCAGAGCCGACGACGAAAGCACCGTAGTCTACTCGCCACCGTCCTGGCTACGCCATAGGTAAATTGCACCGATGGACCGGTATGGCCGCCACTTGTTTGTTATCCTCTCCAATGTTGCTTTGTTAGGATCACTTTTCAGTCCGTAGACTCTTTTGATTGCATTCCTCAGGCCCAGGTCGTCTGCTGCGAAGACATCGACGCGGTGTAGGCTTGACATCAGGAACATCTCCGCTGTCCATCGCCCTATGCCCTTGACTTCATCGAGTATTGCAATGATCTCCTCGTCTGGCAGGTCCTTCAGACTATCGAGATCCAGCTGCCCGCTCTCGAGTCGCTCGCAGAAGTCCTTTATGTACGAATACTTCTGCGGGGATATTCCTGCGGCCCTTATCTTCTTCATCGGAGTCTTGAGGAACTGCTTTGGATTCGGGAGCTTGCCGTTGAAGAGCGCCTCGAACCTCTTGAGTATAGAATCTCCTGCAGCACCGGATATCTGCTGGTAGATGAACGATCGTATCACTGCCTCGTAGCTGTTCCACGACCACTTGCCCATGCCCTCTTCGAGTATGCCGTACCTGCCGATGAGCTTTGCAAGGACTTTGTCCTGCCTCTTCAGGTGCGCTACCGCTTTTCTCCAGACTTTCATGTCAAGGATGGACTCGTATCTCGGCAAGCGACCACTTAAGCTACTTGGCAGGGAAGCCTTTTAGAGGAACCCGTCGTAAGCAGTGTAGTGTCGGGATGGAGCAGCTTACCTACAACTACGGAAAGAGATACGGCCTTCCTGCAGGCACTGGCAATCTCATTTACTATGCGTCCGGCACCGGCAAGAAGAGCATCGTGCTCATGCACGGATACCACTTCAACTCACAGACGTGGGAGAATGCCGGACTGGTAAAGGCACTCAACAAGGCGGGATACAAAACGTTCCTCATAGACGTGCCGAACTTCCCGGAGAGCGTGAACAAGTTCTGGGCCACGCCCAAGGACACGGTCCTGATACTCGATGCGTTCATCGACGACATCGTGAAGGGCAATCCAGCGATACTCGGCTCCAGCGCGAGCGGATTCCTTTGGGGAGAATACCTAGTGCAGCACAGGGACAAGGTCGGTGATGTGGTGTTCTGCGCTCCGGTCAACCTTGAGGAGCTCGACCTGAAGAACGTCGACAACAGGATGCTCATAATCCTCGGCAGCAGGGATTCCAGGAACTCGTACATAAAAGAGGGAATCAAGCAGCTGAAGAAAGCAAAAGTCGTAACCATGGACGGCGGCCACGTCCCCTACATGGACCACCCAGAGGAGTTCTGCAGGCTGGTGATCGACTTTCTTGGCGGAAAATAGTATTCCACTATCTGCGAAATCCTGGACGTTTTTTAAATGTATCATGTAAAGTAAATTCCCGAAGGATACGGCGACCAACTGCATCTTTCAGAGAGTGGTAGAGTGCTTTACCGCGAGTACCAGAGGATACAGAACCTGAAGGAATGGCTCAGCAAGGTAGCGTACGCATCGCTCGCGATCGATTTCGCGATCGCGCTCGCGACGCTCGCCGAGATACACTTCAGCGGCACGACGAGCATAGCCGGCCAGATACTGCTCTACCTCAACTACGCGCTCACCGCTGAGGTCGTCCTGACCGCGCTGCTGTTCGTCGCGCTGGTGTTCTTCATGCACTACCAGAGAGTACTGGACACGTTCTACCAGACGCACCGGGCGGTGCGGTACAGAGTGAGGCGCTCCATGGAGCACCCCGTCATAAGGCACCCGGTAAGGCTCATGAAGAGGGTCTTTGTCAGCGGATAGCCGAACCAAAGCGGATGCTTTAAATACTACCTTTTCATATTAATAGCGAGTCACATGCCGACCCCTAAAGTAAAGGTCGATGATAAGGAGGAGACAATCCTCGTCCTCGCTGTAGACGTAGACAACGACCTCTACAGGAAGACAGGCATAGCCGGGCCGCTGACCGGGCGTGTGCAGAACCTGAACGGCGCGACGCAGCTTGCGCTCGCCGACCCCGAAGAGACTGACGCGAACACCATGTTCGAGGCGGTCAAGATATACGACCAGCTGAAGAAGGACGGATACAACGTCAACGTCGCGACCATCACAGGCTCAGAATCCGAGGGATACAACGCGGACCGCGAGGTCGCCAGGCAGCTAGAGCTCGTGCTCGAGCAGTACAAGGCCGACTCCTGCATCTTCGTGACAGACGGGGCCAGCGACAAGCGCGTAATGCCATTGATCCAGTCGCGCATCAAGATCAACAGCGTCCGCAGCATAACCATGAAGCAGGCGGAGAAGCTGGAGAACACATACTTCGTGATACTCGAGAAGCTCAAGGAGCCGCACTACGCCAGGATAGTCTTCGGGATACCAGCGGTGCTCATCATGCTGTTCGCCATAAGCTATGCGCTCGGCGCCGGCTTCATACCGCCGCTCGTGCTCATAGGCGCTTACCTGCTCATCAAGGGATTCGGGCTCGAGGATGCGTTCCTCGGCTCTTTCAGGGGCTTCGGGTTCAGCGTCGAGAAGATGTCCTTCGTCTTCTACCTCAGCACGCTCATATTCGTTGTGGCGAGCTTCTTCATAGCGTACGGCAACTACACCCTGCAGATAGCCGCGGGAGGCAGCAACCTCACCGCGCTGTCCTATGCGATAGAGGGATTCCTGCTGCTGCTGCCGATCGCATCGATACTCTACCTCGTTGGCAGGGTGATCGACGTCAGGAAGTCCAAGCACCCGTTCCGGGTCTTCAAGTACGGCACCTACACGGGTTCCTCGCTCATACTCTGGGTCATGATCTTTGCGTTCGTCGCGTGGATAGTCGGCCAGATCTACTTCGGTCAGCTGCTGCTCTTCACTGTGGCCGCGATAGCCGTCGGGATGACCATATCGTACTCGACCGACCTGCTCAGGAGAAGGGCGCTCAGCACGAAGAAGATGAAGAACAAGCTGGTCTTCAACGAGCTCGGCGCGATGATAGGCAAGGTCGGCGGAGTTGACATAAAGCGCGGCACCGTGGTGATAAACACGAGCTTCGGCAACTCGATAAAGTACAGCGTCGACCGTGTCGTGGATATCTCCGACAAGATCATCATAAAGTGACCAGATAGCTTTAAATACTTACGCAGGTATAAAAGTTTCATTGTTCGTAGCAATATCCTATGTACAATAACAGGAATATTGTGCTGAACGAGCTTATAGGTCTTAGAGCAAGAGTCGTGTCTTGTTTTGACAAACGGCAACGGGGCCTCGATGGCATCGTCGTCGATGAAACCAAAAACACGCTCGTCTTAAAGACCAGGGCCGGCACAAGAAGGGTAGTGAAGAAGACGGCAACGTTCAAGTTCTACGCCGACAAGAAGGCGTACGTCGTGAATGGCGTCGAGATAAACTACCGGCCGTCCGAAAGGATAGAAAAGAGCATGAAGTACTACAGAAGAAGGGCAGATTGAGGTAATCGCTTGGAGTGCACAGACAAGAATTGTCCGATACATGGAGGTCTCCCCACCCGAGGCTCGCGCCTCGAGGGAGAGGTCGTGAGCGACCGCGCAAAGAAGACCGTTATCATAGAGATAGACTACACGAGGCATGTTTACAAGTACGAGCGTCTCCTCAGGAGAAGGTCGAGGATACCGGCGCACAACCCTCCTTGCATAAGCGCGAAGGTCGGCGACCGGGTCGGCATCTCTGAGACAAGGAGGCTCTCGAAGACCAAGTCGTTCGCAGTGACCGACGTCGTGAAGAGGGCGGCTGCATAAGGTGTGCTCATGAAGGCAATCGCATCAAACGTCATAAAGAGCCTGGGTCCGGGCGCTGTGCTTACCTGCGCGGACAACAGCGGCGCTCTCGAGTTCCGGGTCATCCACATAATAGGCAAGGGAGGCAAGCACGGCAGCAGGGCAGAAGCGGGCATCGCTGACCTCGTCTCTGCGAGCGTCATCAAGGGCAACGCTACCTACCTGAAGAAGCCGTGCAGGGTCGTCATCATAAGGCAGAAGGCGATGATGAGGAGGGCCAACGGCATGCGGATAAAGTTCGAGGACAACGCCGGCATAATGCTCAACGAGGAGAACCTGCCCATAGGCACCGAAGTGAAGGGCGCGATGGCCAGAGAGGTCGTCGAGAGGTTCGTGAAGGTAGGCGGGATCGCCTCAAGAGTCGTGTGATGTTCATGATAGAAAGCTCCAAGCCAAGGAAGCAGCGCGAATTCAGGTTCGGCTCTGCACCGATGCACGCGAGGCAGCACTTCGCCCACGCCCACATCGCCAAGGACCTGGCGAAGAAGATGGGCATAAAGAGGAGGAGCATAGAGGTTAGGCGCGGCGACACCGTCAAGGTGATGAGCGGCGGAAACAGGGGCAAGAGCGGCAAGGTCAACAGCGTCGACCTGCGCAAGAGCGTACTGTTCATAGACGGCGTAGTGAGGAAGAAGGCGAAGGGCAAGGAAGTGCCTGTGCCTGTATACATATCTAACGTTTACATAACTGACTTCGACCTGACAGACAAGATGAGGAAGGCCAGGCTCGACGGCATGAAGGCAAAGGTGGCATAATGGCATCGAAAGGAAACGACAGGCACATGAAGCGTCTCGCTGCTCCGACCTACTCGAAGATCGACAGGAAGAAGACGACCTATGTCACTAAGCCGAACGCGGGCAGGTTCACCGGAGACACGAGCGTCGCGCTGATCACGGTCATAAAGGAGAAGCTGCGCCTCGCAGACACGTCCAGGGAGGCGAGGACCATAATCAAGAAGGGCGAGGTCGAGGTCAACGGAAGGATCGTGAGGGACGACCACTACCCGATAGGCTTCAGCGACATGATACACTTCAAGAGCGCAAACCAGTCGTTCGCCGTGGGCGTCGGCAGGTATGGCGTCATCACAATAACCCCGCTCAAGGGGAACGAGCCGTGGATAGGCAAGATGCCTGCCAAGGTGATCGGCAAGTACACTGCGAAGGGCAACAAGCCGATGCTCAGACTATTCGACGGGAGGAACGTCCCGGCGCACAAGGACGCCAACGTGAACGACTCCGTAGGCATAAAGGACGGCAAGGTCGAGTCGGTGCTCAAGGCGAAGGAGGGCGCGAAGTGCCTGGTCATAACCGGCAACCACGCCACTAAGACGGGGGTCATAGTGGCGGTGAAGAAGGGAACGGCGCTCAGGAACGCGACCGTCGAGATAGACAGCCCTTCAGGAAAGTTCGAGACTCTCATGGACAACGTCATGGTTATTGGTGCTTGAAAATGGCAGGAAGCAACCCTATGCAGCAGATTTACCTCGACAAGGTAGTCGTGAACATAGGCATAGGCCAGAACGACCAGCACTTCAACAACGCGAAGATGCTCATCAAGAAGCTCACGGACCACGAGGCCGTGGCCACGAAGTCTAAGCGGCGTATCCCAGAACTGAAGCTCAGGAAGGGGCAGGTGATAGGCGCGATGGTCACGCTCAGGAACAAGGAAGCGGAGAAGATGCTCAAGAGGGCGCTCGAGGCGAACAACAACACGATAAGGGAGAGTTCCATTGCGAAGAACTCGATCAACTTCGGGGTCAAGGAATACATAGAATTCGAGGGAGTCAAGTACGACCCGAAGATAGGCATGCTTGGACTGAACATAAACGCGGCCTTCGCGAGAAGGGGCATACGCGTGGAGAGGAGGAAGCACATGAGGAGCCACGTCGGAGTGAGGCACAGGGAGATAGGCAAGGAGCTGCTTGTGGAGTACATCTCGAAGTCGTTCGGGGCCAAGGTAGGAAACGAGTGATGATCATGAAAGTACCGGATGATATGAAGTTCAGGGGCCGCGGCCTGAGGAAGTGCCGAGTGTGCGGAGGCGCAGACGGGATGATACGCGCCTACGGACTGCACGTTTGCAGAAGGTGCTTCAGGGAGATAGCCAGGGACGTTGGCTTCGAGAAGCTGTCGTGATTATATGGTGGACGTTGTAGCGGATGCGATAAATACGATAAAGGTGTTCGAGCTTGTCGGCAGGGACGAGTGCGAGGTCCCGGCGACCAAGCTGCTCTACCACATACTCGAGACCATGAAGAGCAACGGCTACATCAAGGGATTCGAGACCGTCGGGAACGGGAAGATAAAGAGGATAAAGGTCACGCTTGCGAAGAAGATAAACGACATCGGCATAATAAAGCCGAGGTACGCCGTAGGGATCGACGACTTCCAGAAGTTCGAGACCAGGTTCATCCCCAGCAGGGATTTCGGGATACTGATAATCTCGACGCCCGAGGGAATCATGACGAACAGGGATGCCAAGTCGAAGCACATCGGCGGAAGGCTTCTCGCATACGTGTATTAGCTGATGATCATGGACATGAAGATACCGAACGGAGTGAAGGTCGCAGCCGAGGCAGGCATGCTGAAGGTCAGCGGCAAGCTCGGCTCCACGTCCAAGGTGATCAACGTTAAGCTCATGGACATAAAGGTCGCTGGCGACACCGTCACGATAACACCCGTCAAGCCGAAGAAGCTTGCAAAGAAGGCCGCGCTCGCAGCGCAGGCGTTCTCGACCGAGCTCAAGTCCGCGATGGACGGCGTCCAGAACGGGATAGAGAGGAAGATGCAGGGCGTGAGCGCCCACTTCCCGATGACCATAGAGGCGAAGGGTAGCGTGTTCTCCATAAAGAACATCTTCGGGGAGCGGTTCCCCAGGACCACGACGATCGTTGGCGACACCAAGATAGAGGTCAAGGGGCAGGAGATAAAGGTCAAGGGCGTGGACCCGTACGATGTGGGGCAGACCATAGCCAACATAAGGAAGCTGTGCAAGTCCAAGGACAAGGACACGCGCGTATTCCAGGACGGGCTGTACCTGGTGAGAGAGGAATAAGCATGATGATAAAGAAGAAGAACCATCCGACGTTCGCAGTGCCGAACCTGGGCCAGAAGACCCGGAAGAGGGTGAAGGACAGGTGGAGGGCGCAGCGCGGGACGGACAACAAGATGAAGCTCAAGAAGGACGGCTACAACAAGATGCCGAACATCGGGTACAAGAACTCCGATTCGGTCAGGTTCGCGCGCCAGGACGGCACCATGGAGGTGCTGGTCCACAACGAGCGCGAGATGCGCGGCCTCATAGAGGCGAAAAAGGGATGCGTCGCGAGGCTGTCGCACGACCTCTCCGTGAGGAAGAGGCTCGAGATACAGCGCCTGGCGGACACGCACTCGATAAGGATAGTCAACAGGGTGAAGGCATGAGCATAAAATTCGCGAAGAGGGCTGCAAGCGAGATAATGGGCAGGGGAGGCAGCGCCATCCGCATAAAGCCGTCTGCGCTCAGCGACGCCGCGAAGGCGATCACCAAGGACGACGTCAGGAAGCTCATCTCTGACAAGAACATTTACGCCATACCGGAAAAGCACAACGTCAGCATGAACTCCAAGGTCCTGAGGAAGAAGAGGGACGAGGGAAGGAGGAGGGGACCGGGAAGGCGCAAGGGAACGTTCAAGGCGAGGGCGGGCAGGAGGTGGGAGAAGAAGGTCAGGTCCCAGAGGATGCTGCTCAGGTCGCTCAAGCAGATGAAGAAGATAGACAACAAGACGTTCGGGAAGTTCTACGGGCTCGTGAAGGGCAACGCGTTCCCGGACAAGGCATCGCTGCTGCTCCACCTGGGCGAGAAGACAGGCGTTAAGCTAAGCGCAGAGGAGCTCGCGAAGATAGACGAGCAGGCAAGGGCAAGGTATAAGTGACGATCATGGCAACAAGAAGGACCATAAACAACCTGAAGTTCAGGAGAAGGCGAGAAGCCAAGACCAGGTACAAGAAAAGGGTAGCCCTGGTCACGGGAGGCTTCGACAGGCTTGTCGTGAGGAAGACCAACAGGATCATAATCGGCCAGGTCGTTAGGTACAACGAAAAGGGAGACGTGACGCTCGCGAGGGCGGACTCGCGCGAGCTGGCCAAGATGAACTGGCCTGGGAGGGCAAACCGCGCCACGGCCTACCTGACTGGCATGCTGCTCGCGAAGAAGCTGAAGGATAAGTCTGAGTGCATCCTGGACATAGGGCTGAACTCGCCGGTGAAGAACGCCATACCTTTCGTGTTCGCGAAGGGCTGCGTCGACGCCGGCATGAAGGTGCGCGGGGACTTCAAGATAGACGAGAACGTTTACGATTACTCTAGGATCGCTAAGTATGCGAAGGAGCTGAACGGCTCGAAGAAGAGCCAGTTCGCGGCCTACACGAAGGCCAACGTCAAGCTGGACGAGATGCCCAAGATGTTCGCAGCGGTCCGCGACAAGATAAAGAGCATGAACTGAGTGATTATTTGGCACCACCGAGACGAAGAAGAGATTACCAAAGGGAGGAGAAGGCACCGTTCAACATGGAGGCCTGGACCCCGAAGACCGCGATAGGCCAGGCGGTCAAGAAGGGCCAGATAACGACGCTCGAGCAGATATTCGAGAGCGGCAAGCCCATCAAGGAGGTCGAGATAGTCGACGCGCTCTGCCCTGACATAGACAACAAGGTCCTCGAGATCGCATCGGTGCAGAGGATGACCAAGAACAACAGGAAGGCCAAGTTCAGGGTCACCGTAGTCGTCGGTGACAGGAAGGGCCACGTTGGAATAGGCGTCGGCAAGGAGGTCGAGACTAGGCCTGCCATAGAGGCCGCGATAAAGGACGCCAAGAAGAAGATAATCTCTGTCCACTTCGGATGCGGCTCGTGGGAGTGCAGCTGCGGAACTCCGCACAGCCTGCCGCTGAGGCTGCAGGCGAAGGTCGGCACGGCCGAGATAATACTCAAGCCTGCCCCAAGAGGAGTAGGCATAGTCGCAGGAGACACCGTCAGGTCAGTGCTCCAGCTCGCCGGGCTGAAGGACATATGGTCGTTCTCCAGAGGAAGGACAAAGGACATCTACAACATGTCACTTGCGACGTACATCGCGCTGGGAAGCCTAGCTAAGATAAAGAATGTCGAGGCCCTGAAGGCCTGACCAGTTTCTCAGACGACACCAGCTGCTGCCGGCTTGACTAGCTCGGTCACATCCATCAGGCGGCATCCTGGCTTGTCCAACCAGAGTTTCTCGTCTTCAGCTGGAGACACCGAAAGTTCTCCGACCTGGAACATCGGCTTTACCTGCTGTATCCCGGTGATGCGCCTGTACATTGACTCCTTGTACGCACTCTTCGTGGCTGGAATCTCGGATGCGAGGATGGTCTCTCCTCCGAAAGAGAGCTGCAGTTTGACCGGATAACTAGAACGCTCTCCTTGTTTGGATTCGAGAATCACGATGTCTGGTTCCACGACCTCGAGCGGGCCGTGTCCGTGCAGGCCCTCCCTGCGAACTGCGATGACGAACGGGTCCTGCTTTGTTAGCGTGGATGAGAAGAGGTGGCCACGGTCTGCGTTGATCTTGAATGGCGCTATGCGCCTAG
>JASHUB010000055.1 GCA_030040265.1 Microcaldota archaeon | reverse complement strand
GTGACCCACCTGAACTCGGTGTGCTCTTTGCTCAGTGTTATCCCTTTCTTGGGATTCTTCAGCCTTGCAAGGTAGTCTATCTCTACCCACTGCTCGTTTTTCTCTGCGAAGAGGTACGTTGCTGCATAATAAAGCGCCCCTATGTCTATCTCGGCGCCTAGCTCCTCCATAGCTTCCCTCTTGAGCGCATCTTCCAGTGCTTCACCGAATTCGACGTGACCGCCTGGTATGTCGTATTTGCCTGGGAAGAAACTCAGTGTGGGAGACCTCTTGAGGATCAGCAGCTTGTTGCCATCATGTATGAACGCTCCTGTGATTATCTTTTGCGTCTTCATGCGAGCACTGAATGAAAAATAAGGGAAAAAATAAAATTATCTTTCGAGCGTTATCTCTATAGAGCTGACCTTCGACTTTGTGCCGTCCTCGTTTGCGAGCTCCTCTGAGCCAATCGAGATCTGGCCGACCTTCACGTCCTGGACGAATCTGTTCCTCGAGATCTCGGCGACGTCGACAGCCCTTGATATGGCATTGCCCCTTGCGCGCACCTTGACGGAGTTGGCGCCGTTGTTGAACTGCGTCACGACAGCCAGCACGTAGTTCATCGCCGGCTTCTTTCCCACAAAAACTTCATTCTCTGGTATCGCGGATTCTCTCTTTTGCATTTTTTGTTCTTCTGACATGGTCCCACCCTAAGCATTGCCTCGTACTGCTTAATTGATATCTATAAAACTAGGTGGTATTTAAGTATTTCTGCGCTTTCCTCAGCTCCTGACGAATCTCCCGACCTTCGTCTTGCCGCTGATCGCCTCGTCCATCGAGTAGCGCTTGATCACCATGGCCATTACCTTGTCGACGTCGTCGTACTTCCTGCCTTCGGCGTTCTTCTCAGCCTGTTTCAGTTTGTTGGCGTAGTGGTGGTAGGCGGTGAGCGCAGCCGATAGGGCGTCCCTTTCGTGCAGGTTGGACAGGGACGGGTGGCTCCTCATTATCTCCTTCTTCCTGCTGACCACAACGTCGCTCGCCGGAGAGAAGAGAGCAGCATCGAAGATGGCGGCTAGATCGGTGACAAGCCTGTTCGGCCGCTTCTTGTCGCTTGCTATCACGACCGGAGAGCCTGCTGCCTTCAGGATGTCTATAAACCATGTCCTCTGTGCGAACCGCTTTGAGGAGACCTGGACGACGTTGCCGTGCAGGTCCATGCATGCCACCGCTGCGGTCTTGCCAGGATCGACGCCCACTATCAGGTACTTCATCGAATGAACTCAGCACAGCGTGCTATTCGAGTAGCATATGGCGCCGCGCTCTGTCGTTGGCAGGGACATGTATTCGCAGTCGGTCACTACGGATGGTGTTATGTCAACGCCGTAGAACTGTCCCAGAAGCGTCTGTGCGCTTATCTGGTGGTCCGCGCCGTTGACGCACATGTTGAGGGAGCTTGAGTTCAGCCCGGAAGATGATGCTATGCTTGCTAGCTCGCTCGGCGGCATGTACTGCCCGTCGTATGCCGTCTGGAGGTTGTTCGAGAACCTTGTGAAGTTGCCCTGCCTCGAGGCGCAGAACACGTACGCGCCCAGCGCGAGCGCGTTGCCCGTGCCATACGTGTCAGCGTACTGCTGCGTGTATTGGCTCTGGATTATGTTTATGGTGAGGTTCACCTTCGAGCCATAGGTCGACTGGATGTTCGTGACGTTTGAGAGGCTCTGTATCGCCGATGGGGCGTAAGGATCCATGAACCACTGGACGTGAAGCGGTGTCGGCTCTGCGCAGGATATCTGTTTCGCTATCTTTATCACTCCCTCGGAGACGACGGTGTTGTTCGTTGGGCTGGATGGTATCCCGATATTTGAGGACACGCCGACCAGTTTACCTGTCTTGTCGCTTATGAGCATGGAAAGCACGACCTTCGCGGTGCTGCCGTTGGCCTCTGGTTCATTGAACGGGAACGAGGCAAGCCACTCTCCGGAAGTCGGTATGAAAGACGCGTTTATCGCAGAGACGTTCGACATGTATGCCAGAACGTATGTCGGGCTGTTCACGTAGGCGTAGCTGGCCAGCGTCTTCTCCACTATCCCTTTTATGCTGCTGACGTTCTGGGCCGGGGTGTAGCAGGTGCCGTTGAGCGCCCCGTACGTGCAGTTCGAGATAGTCTTCACCAGGACCGGCCTTGAGTAGGAGACGACCACGACTATGGCGATGAGTATGGCCACCAGGACGAGCAGGGCTACGTGTATGTTGTCAAGCCCGCCCATCCTCGCAACCGGCCTGACTATGATGCTAGGTTCCTTGACTTCGTTCGTCTTCTTTTGGCTTTTTGCCATGCATCCACCAATATACGGGTCCGACGGGACTTTCACAACCTTGCGTATCACAAGAGTCGTTTTGAACCCGTGACCCTCACCTTAGGACGGTGTCGCTCTGTCCAAGCTGAGCTACGGACCCTTGAATTGTTATTGGGATGATTGGTTTATAACGCTTGCCTTTGGTTAGGGTTTTAATTCTTGTCTTCCGAAGTGAGGTAGGTAAGAGCTTGCGCGCACAGTCTGCGATGGAGTATCTCATGACCTATGGATGGGCTATCCTAGTCATAGCCGTGGTGCTCGGCGCACTATTCGGGCTTGGAGTCTTCAACGGCGGCGCCGTCCTGGGTTCGGGCTGCGTCGCGCAGCCGGGTTATCTGTGCCAGCAGCCGAGGCTCGGCGCCAACGGCACGCTGTTCGTGAACATAGGGCAGGTGGGTCAGCAGAAGATAACGATCACGAGCATAGGTTGCTCCAGCACAGCATCAGAACCGACGTTGTTCTCGAACCTAAGACCGTCCCTGATAGTGCTAAGCAGCCAGATCGCGCAGGGCACACCATTCCAGTGTCCGTTGGTTTCAAACAGCATAGGCGCATCCTTCACAGGCACGCTCTGGATACAGTACACGACGTCGCAGTATCCGGGCGTGACCATCCCGGCAGAGATAGGGACGGTAAGCACGAAGGTCTCGATGCTCGGACCCGGGATAATGTTGTCGTCAACAGTCTCATCTTCCTCGTCTACTTCTTTGTCATCTTCAACGTCGACTATTGCGCCTCTTGTTGTAATGCTGTCTGCGCCGGCGCCATATGCCACATCCGGCAATACGATAGTGTTGAGTGCATATCTGAGTGAGGGAGGGGCGGGCGCACCGTATACTTTAACATGGACTGGCTCCGTTGAGGGCACGCTTACATCAATAGCTTCTGATTGTCCTACGACTTCAAGTCTTACGATCTGGACTTGTACGATTGCCGCGCCATCAGTTCTATCCCCGACGCCCGATACATATACTGTAGGGGTTAACGACGTTGACGATACTTTTGCGTCAAATTCGGTAACCGTAGAGATTGATCCTGCGCCTTTGCTGCTTGCGAGCGGTCAGGGCAACCCGCAGGACATAGCAATAGATGGGAGCAACGTTTACTGGACAAATCCAGGCACTAGTCCGAACACTGGCACTGTAGCTTATGTGCCAATCGGAGGCGGGAACGTCGTAGTCCTTGCAAATGGCCAGGGCGAACCCCTACCGATATCGGTCGAAGGCGGTGATGTGTACTGGGCCGATGTCAGCGGCGTCTCTTCACTTGACTATGTAGCTATCAGCTGTGGTCTTAGCTGCACCCCAACGGTTCTTGCATACGGGGCCGGCCTTGCCATGACCACCGATAGCGGCAATGTATACTGGGCGCCGTTTCAGGAGGATGCAGATATAGTATCAATACCGCTCATAGGCGGCAACATCCTTCCACTTGCCACCAGCCAAAACGTTCCATTAAGCATCGCTGTCGATGGGAGCAACGCATATTGGAGCGATGTCGTGGGGGACAATATAACGACAGCGCCACTCTCCGGAAGCGGACCTACCACCGTACTTGCAAGCAATCTGCCAAGTCCTGGGTTCATAGCGATAGATGGGAGCAACGTTTACTGGACCATGCCTAGTGCAGGCACGGTAGACACTGTGCCGAAGATTGGCGGCAGCGTTACGGTGCTCGCGTCGGGCCAAGAAGGACCCGAAGGGATAGCAGTGGAGGGAGGCAACATATATTGGGCAGACAGGGACGCCGGTACCATAGATACGATGCCTGTGGGGGGAGGCAATGTCGTTGTGCTTGCATCGGGCCAAAACGGCCCTTACGGCATCGCAGTTGATGGCAGTAATGTGTACTGGACAAATTACAATGACGGGACTATATGGCAGGTTGCCAAGTAATGATAAGTGAAATTGGCTGTGCTTGAGAATCACATCGTGCTGACCGGCTCTATGCCGAGCAGCCCGAGCATGTTCTTCGTGACCTGCCTTGTCGCTGAGACTATCGCAAGCCGAACATCCTTTGCGTCGCCGCCCTTTAGCACCGGCATGCCTTCGTAGAACCTGCTGAACAGCGAGGATATGTTGAGCAAGTACTCCGTGATGTTGTTCGGCCGGTACTCGGTGTGCGTCTTTTCCACCAGCTCCTGCGCAAGGCCGAGCGTCTTCACCAGCTCGAAGTCCAGGCCCCTGGTGATGCGCTTGTAATCGCCATCCTTCGGGTCGGAGACGTCGCCCGCCTTCTCGAGTATCCTCGACGCGCGCGCGTACGTGTACATGCAGTACGGGCCTGAGTTCGACTCGAAGTCCAGCGCCTTCTTCCACGAGAAGATAACCTCTTTCTCTGGCGCGACCCTGAGGTACTCGAACTTTATCGCGGATATCGCGATGCTCTTCGCGATCTCGTCCGCGTGGCTCTTGTCAGCTATCTTCTCGCTCTGCATCACTATCTCCTTTGCCTTCTCCTTCACCTCCCTGAGAAGGTCGTCGGCAGTGTAGTTCCTTCCCGAGCCGAGCCAGCCGCCTGTCCTTCCCGAAAGCGAGCCTGACTCGACAGACACGAGTCCGTAAGCGAGATGGATTATATTGTCGGCGATGTCGTTGCGCCCCAGGAGAGAGAACAGCGTCTTGAGGACGTTCTGCTCGTACTTCTGCTCCGAGCCTATGAGGTTTATGACCTTCTTGACATTGCCGAAGCCCATGTGCTCTCCGGCGTCGCTGGTAGTGTAGAGCGGCTGCTTGTTCGGCTGCTTCTCAACGAACGTCGAGTACTTGAAGTCGGCCTTTATCAGCCCGAACTTCCACATA
The DNA here is from genome assembly GCA_030040265.1 of Microcaldota archaeon. Lineage (GTDB taxonomy): Archaea > Micrarchaeota > Micrarchaeia > Micrarchaeales > CABMGC01 > JAKAWC01. The sequence continues at coordinate 16,781 of JASHUB010000055.1, read as the reverse complement.
TGGAACGCGAAGTCTTTCGCCACGTATGTCGCGACGCCGCTGCTCCTCACCAGGACCTTCACGGTCTCCTCGTTGCCTTCGAATTTCCCCGCTGCTTCGCCCTTCTGCAGGTCCACCACTATGCAACCAGCGAACTTCCCATCCTTCGGCCTGGAGAGTATTCCCTTCTTGTCAGCCATCTCGATCGCCTTCTCTAGGACTTTCGCCTTGACGATGCTGCTCTCCCATATCATGACGTTGAAGCATATCCCGTAGTCGAACGCTGTCTGGTACTGCGCGCGGACGCACATCTCCGCGATCTCCTTTGCGAGCTTCGCTTCCCTGCCCTCCTGCTTCTCCATCATCTTGAGCAGCGCATTTAGCTCCGCCTGGATGTCCTTGGTGGCCATGACCTTGTTGACCTCCACGTACTGCTCGCCGAACCACTGGTCGACCTTCTTGTCTGGCTTGTTGCTCAGGTGCAGGTAGCCCCAGAGGCTCTCCGATATCTGCAGCCCGAGGTCGTCTATGTAGTCCTCCCTCTCGACGCTGTATCCGCAGCTATCATACACGTTCGCTATGACGTTGCCCAGAATCGCGTTCCTTAGCTGTCCTATGTGCCAGGGCTTGTTTGGGTTGACCGCTGGAGACTCGACTATGACCTTTTCTCCCTTCCCGATATCTCCAGACCCGTAGCGCTGCCCCTCCTTCGCGATCGTCTCAAGCACGAGTCTCGAGTACCCGAGCTCGTCCACCCATGCGTTTACATAGCCGCCGAGCGCCTTGACATCCTTGACATACTTGGACTTCTTGGCCGCCTTCGCGATCGCTTCTGCGATGGCGTTGGGATTGCTCTTCATGGTCTTCGCGAGCTTGAACGGCAGCGACGAACTAAGGTCCCCGTGCTCTGTCTTTGGCGTGCTTATGCTGGACGAGACATCGGCCTCTGTTATCTTCGTGCCGGGAAAGGCGGCGTTGGACGCGTGCAGCAGGAGCTCGGAGAACTCGTGTTTTATGATTGAACTGGGTCCGGCCGCCATGCGCTTCACTTAGACTTAACATTCTTGTCGTATGCTTTTAGTATTTTGGGTATGTAGTCGACCACGTCGGTTGCGAGTATGTGCGTACCCTTCTCTATGGAGAGCGCGTCTCCGATCCTCGCGTGGACGTAAGCGCCTGCGACCCCGGCCCTGAAGGCCTCCGTCCCTGACGCCTCGTATCCGCAGATTATGCCGGAAAGGACGTCGCCGGTGCCCATCGTGGCGAGCGCAGAGGAGAGCGAGACGCTGATCTTGACCAGGGTCCCGTCAGTTATCACTGTGTTGTGGCCCTTTAACAGTATGACGGCGTTCATCTTCTTCGCCAGCGACATAGCAGCCTTCACTCTTTGCTTCAGGTTGCTCGTGCTCGGCCGCCTTCCCGTCAGGGCCATGAACTGCTTGTCCTCCGGGGTTAGTATCACAGTCTTCGAGAGCCTTACGCCCTTCAGCGCGTATATCGCATCGGCGTCTACCACTGCGCGTTTCCCTTTCTTTGCAATGTAAGCTGCAAGACCCTTCACCGCCGCTGCAGTGCTGGGCTCACGGCCCATGCCTATTCCGAGTGCCACTGCGTCCGCCTTGTCTATCGCCTTCCCCAGAGCCGGAATCGCCGAGCCGGTTATGTAGTCGCCGTCCACAGCCCTGACTACGAGGTTCGGGGAGACTATCCTTTCCACGTTCTCTATGGCCTTTGGAACGTACAGCGTTGCATATCCTATCCCGACCCGCAGCGATGCCAGAGTCACATAGGCCGCGTTCGACGTTAGCAGCGGAGCGCCGTGGTAGCCCTTGCTGCCGCCTATTATCGCAGCGCTACCGTTGGCTTTCTTGTTGCTGAAGGCTTCGCGCGCCCTTGTCGCCCTCCTAACGTCGCCGGATCCGGCTAGTATCTCCGCGGCTACAGGTATGCCGATGTCTGCGACACGGACCTTGCCACCCAGGCGCGCCTTGACCAAGCCGATCTTGTTCTTGTGGAACGTCACTATGTCAGTCGCTTTTACGCAGAGAAGCGCTTTTCCGGTGTCTGCATCCATGCCAGATGGCAGGTCCACGGCTACTACCGGAACTCTTGCGCGGTTTATCGCGCGTATTATTCCGGGATTGCAGCCCGTAGGAGCACCGCGAAAGCCCGTGCCGAAGATGGCATCAACGACCAAATCGCACGAAGCAAGAAGCTTGCCTATCCTGTTTCCGCAATCGTCTTCAATGACCGCGCCTGTCTTTTGGAGCGCCTGGAAGTTCTGCAGCGCCGATCCCCGTTTGATGTCCTTAGACTCTCCAGCGATTGCGGCAGTCACTTTGTGCTTCTTTGAAAGGATGCGCGCAGCAACGAATCCGTCGCCGCCGTTGTTTCCCAGCCCGCAGACCACCAGGACCCGCTTTGCCTTCGGATATCTCGATTCCACGAACTTCGCGACCGCAGAGCCCGCGTTCTCCATGAGCCAGAGCTGCGATATACCGAGTTCAGCGCAGTTCTGCTCCGCAACTGCCATGTCCTCCCTCGTGAAAATGGCAGGCGTAAAATCCGCAAACTCTTTTAAGTCTTTCATGGACATATATACGATAGTGATTTTAAATACTTATCAGGGGGCGAGTCGATAGTAAAAGTGTACAAATCCAAGACGACAGCGAACAAGCTTCTGCTCTACCTTCCATTTGAAGTGATCGAGGCGCTGGGAATCAAGGACGGGGACGAGATGGACTTCTTCAAGTTCAGCGACAAGGCCTTCCTGTTCGCAAAGAAGTCCGACATAACCAGCATGCTTGCGGGGAAGCAGGAGGCAAGGCAGGAACCAAGGAGCGTCGAACCGAGGCCCGCTGCACCTGCATCGATGAGCCTGCCCGCTGACGAGCTCGCCGTGCTGAAGAAGCTAGACACGCTCAGGTACGGGCAGAGGACTCCGGAGAACGTCGCGAAGCTGCTCAACGACTCCGAGAAGTCGACACTCCAGAGGCTGCTAAAGGAGAAGGCCGTTACGCTGTTCAAGAACCCGAAGGAGCAGAAACCGCTTTATGGCATATCGAAGGCGATATACGACAAGTTCCTGATGCGGAAGAAGGTCGCAGAGCAGCAGGAGCGCGTCCAGGCCCCAAGGCCGGTCCAGCAGGCCCCCACTTTCGCGAAGAGGCCGATGGCGCAGCAGCCTGCGGGCATTGAGAACGAGAACGTCAAGTCCTTGGAGACCAACGGTTTCGTTGTCATACAGACGGAGAGCGAGGCGAGCGCGGTCTCGCTGGCGCTGGAGGACAGCATAAGGCACGGCATGGTGCTCGGCACTCGCGCCTTCAACAAGAAGTTCTACATCGTGCTCAGGAGTTTCATAAATGAGAACAGCCCGAAGATACTGAAGGCGGTCAGGGTGGGACCGTCGAAGGTCAGTGACATAGCGAAGGAGGCCAAGATAGACGAAGACGCCGTCCGCGCGATCCTCTATCTGCTTGCTGAGAGCGGAGAAGTCAGCGAAAGGAGAAAGGACGTGTTCGCCGTCGCGTGATCAGACGCCGGCAAAGTGGCCGAACACGACGACCACAAGCGCGAAGATGAATATCAGTGCGAGCACAGCCTTCGGGTTGAGCGAAGGTCCCGGAGCCGGGGCATCGTAGAAGTTCATGATGCCGGCCTGCGATTGCGGTGTGCTCAAAGGCATTCTATCACGTGCATATACTGTGCCATAATATTACTTAAACCTTGCCCCGTGCACCGCAAGGCTAAAGTTATGTTCCTCCAGAACACATCATGGCACATAATGAGCTGCGGCTCACGCTTCCGGTGGTCCTTGTCCTGGCGGTCTTTATACTCGCCTTGCTGCAGGTCACCAGCATGTTTGCGGGCGTCGCCAGGCAGTTCTCATATTTCAATGTGGGCAGCGAGCGGTTCAACATAACGTCTTGGGCGCTGAACCCAGCAGAGTGGCAGCACGGACTAATGAACACCACAGTCACTAACAGCACGATAATGATATTCGAGTTCGGGAACGAGGGCGTCTATTCCTTCTGGATGTATGACACTTACAGCAGCCTCGACATAATATGGGTGAACGCTAGCGGCGAGACGGGCAGGGTGGTGTACGTCGCTGCCGATGCGCCGACCTGCGCTGACAGCGAGACATGCGCGGTATACGACCCACACGCGTATGCCAACTACGTGATAGAGGCGAAGGCAGGCTTCGCGCAGAGAAACAACATAACGGTCGGGACGAAGGTCATGTTCGGTGGATGAATTGGCAGAGACTAAGAGGTTCCAAAAGAAGAAAGAATCGTTCAAGTGCATAGCGTGCGGCAGGGAGACGGTCGGCACGGGCATAACGGACCACTGCCCCTACTGCCTCGCGAGCATCCACGTCGACGTGAATCCTGGAGACAGGGCGTCGAAGTGCAGGGGCCTGATGCTACCGCAGCGCGCCGAATACAGCGGCGGCAGCTACACCCTTGTCTACAAGTGCCTGAAGTGCGGGCAGACCAAGAGGGTCATCGCTGCGCCTAATGACAACGAGGAACTCCTGTCGCAGCTCAGCGAGAAGGCTGCCGCGCTTTAAGCCTTCTTCTGACCATGCTGCCTCTTGGAGAACCTGGCGCGCAGCCTCAATGCGATGACCACGACTATCACGATGCCTATGACGCCCACGACCCATTCTTCGTACACGCCGGAGACCGAGCTTGACTGGACTGCTGCATAGTAGGCCGTTGAGCCGGAGTACTGCTGGTTCACGGCGCCGCTTGGCTGCTTCCACTGCTCGAAAATGGTGACCGGGTAGTTGCCCGCCACGCCGCTCGAGTCTGCACTGACAAGGAAGGTGACGTTTGTCGTGGCGCCTGCCTTCAGGTCACTGATGTACGCTGTGCTGGCTACAGGCGTTATAGGATAGTTCGTTTCCAGGCTCAACTGCAGGTCCTGCGCATCGCTCGAACCGGTGTTTGTTATTGTGAACTTCAGCGGAACGTCGGTCGATCCGGGGCTCAGGCTGGAGCTCTGGGCGCTGATGTTGAACTGCGCTGACGGTGCGACTGAGAGGTTCACGCTCTGGATGCTGGAAAAGCGCTGGCCGAAGTTGGACGTGTAGTAGGTTACGTTGGCGATTATCCTTGCGCTGCCAGTGTGCTCTACAGACACAAGAATCGGGTAGTCGACAGCTGAGCCTCGCGTCAGGTTCGATATGAAGAACGTGTTTATGGAACTGAGGAGGTTGGTGCCCGATCCGGCGCTGACCGTTACGCTAACGTTTCTTGCATCTCCATAACCGTTGTTCTCTATCGCAAGTTCGACGGTCTGGTTGTATCCGGCATAGAGCGCTGCGGGCTGTGAACTAGATGCAATCACTTTTATCGCTGGCTTGTTCTGCACGTAGATGCTCACAGGCATGGTCGAGCTGCCTATCACCAGCCCCGATGCTGTGTATGTATAATAGGTGGCCGTGAACGTCAGGGTGTAGACTCCCGAAGGCGCGGTTGCCGGTATCGGGAAGGTGTAATTGAAGTAGGTTGGGTTAAGTCCAGGAGGCAGCGGCCCCAGCTGGCGGCTGTTCAGGGGCGAGACGTTGAGCAGCGGATAGCTGCCGGTAGGCTGCAGGTTCACGCTGGAAAGCGGGAAGTTGTACGAGTTGTACAGCTGGAACACTATGGTTGCGTTCCCGCCGGCGATGACCGGATTTGGAGACACGGATACGTTTGCAAACGTGCTCGCACCGTCCCACTGCGCGCTGACGATGCCGCCCAACAGCATGAGGGTGGCCAAAGCCATAAAGACATATTTCGTTTTCATTCTTACACCAATAATCGCAATCGTAATTCATATCATATCTGCTTGCTCGTATCGCTAAAGAAGTACAGTGCCAAAGACATCATCGCTATTGTGAAGACGCCAAGTATTATAGAGGTTGTCAGCAGCGTGGCTACCGGCAAAGAGCCCTTTATCATTATGTCCCTGACGGCGTTTACCGCATACGTCTCCGGGTTGACCGCCACTATCGGCAGGAGGAAACTCGGGAGCAGGGTTGCAGGAACGAACGCGCCGCCCAGGAATGCCAGAGGCATCACGACGGTCTGGGCCACAAGCCCGTAAGTCTGGATCTGCTTGAGTTTCGCGGCGATTGCTATGGCCATCGAACTGAATCCGAGCCCCACGAGGAGGATTATCCATATCAGTTCGATTAGCCCCACAAGGCCGGCCGCGATGGTAGCGCCGTAAAGCAGGCCTATCGCCAGCCCTACGTATGCCGAGAATGCTGACTGGAATGTGCCGTACGCGATCTTGCCGAGCAGTATGGAAAACTTGTTTATCGGGGTTGTCAGGAATGCCTTCATGTTCCCGAGGTCCCTGTCGCTCAGCATGGTGAATCCGGCGCTGAACACCGCGCCGAAGGATGCTACCATCACCAGGAGTCCTCCGATGACGAAGCTCAGGTAGTTGCTGCTGGCGCCGTAGGCGTAGTTTGTGATCACTGATATTATGCCCTGCTTGCTCAGGCCTCCGGCGACGCTGCTTGTTGACGTAGTCAGGCCCAGCTCGTCGGCTGCAGAGTCTACGGTGGCGCTGGCGACCTCTGCAGACTGGGGTTGCGAGTTGTCAAGATAAACATAAAGGCTGGATGCGGTTTCCTGAGCTTGGGAGAAGCCGCTCGGTATAACCACCACTGCGGCAACAGTGCCCTGCGCGAGGAGCGTCATCGCCTGCTGCTGCGTGGTCGAACTTACGACTTGGACGCCGTTTCCGGATTGGAGCAGGTTTATGAAGGCGAGCGCCCTGGCGCCGTTGTCGTAGTTGACCACCGCTATAGGCACGTTCTTCGGAGTGCTACCGAAGCTGCCGAGCAGGAGTATGAAGATCAGCGGGAACATGATCGACCTGAGGATGCTGGACATGTAGTTCTTCTTGAAGATCAGCATCTCCCTGAGGAAAAGAGTGTACGTATCTTTGACCAGGCCCATCCTATCTCCTCCCTCTCCACAATGCTGTCCTGGCACTGCCCTGATACTCGCCTGTCGTATCCCTTGCCCCTGACCCTGTCAGCTTGAGGAAAACGTCGTCTATCGTCGGCTCGTGCATGCTTATGTTGCTTATGGGCACTTTGGCGGCCGTTATTGCCTTTATCAGCGCTTCAACCTTGCCCACCGCGTTGCTTCCTGTCGGGGCGATGACCTTGTTGGTCAGGACCTGCGGCTCGAGATCCACCTTCTTGAAGACAGCCGCAACTTTTTGCAGGTTGTCTTTGTCTGCTGATACCTCTATCACGTTGCTCATGCCTATCTTCTGCCTCAGTTCGGTTGGCGTCCCGAGCGCTATGAGCTTGCCGTGGTCGACTATGCCGATCCTGTTGCAGAGCTGGTCCGCCTCTTCCAGGTATTGGGTGGTGAGCAGTATGGTCACGTTGTGCTTCTTGTTTATGTCTCTCAGTAAGCTCCAGATCCTCGTCCTGTTCTGGATGTCCAGCCCGGTCGTGGGCTCGTCCAGCAATAGAAGTTCCGGCGCATGCATGAGCGCCTTTGCGGTCTCCAGCCTTCTCTTCATCCCTCCTGAGAATGTGCCGGCCAATTTATTCCTGAACTCCTTGAGGTCTGCGAGGTCGAGCGCGAAGTCTATGTCTTCCTTAAGCTCCGAAGACGGGATCTGATAGAGCCTGCCGAATATCATCAGGTTCTGCTCGGCGGTAAGCTCCGGTTCGACTACGGTCTCCTGGGTCACTATGCCGACCTTGCCCTTGGCGAGCACCGGGTTCTTCTGCATGTCTATGCCCTCCACTATGACCTTTCCGGAAGTGGGCTGCAACAGCCCGAGAAGGATGTTTATTGTCGTGGTCTTGCCCGCACCGTTCGGTCCGAGCAGCCCAAAGATCTCGCCCTTCTTTATGTTGAATGAAACGTGATTGACCGCGGTCAGCGTGCCGAACTTCTTGACAAGGTCGTGTATCTCTATTGCGTTCTCACTCATGGAATTCCTCCTTCAGAAGCTTCTTCATCGCGATCACGTGCCCCAATAGCACTCTCCTTGCGCCGCGTGCCACTTTGGTCCCTTTTGCGGTTACGCTGTAGACTTTCTTAGCTTTTGCCCCGCTGAGCATGACCCTGGCGGTGATGAACCCGTCGTTCTCCAGGGAGCTTATCAGGTTGTAGACGTCGCTCTTCGATAGGTCCTTCATTATCGGGGATGGAATGCGCTTCAGCGCGGTGAGTATGGCATACGGATGTGCCTTTTGCTTTCGGAGGTAGTTCAGTATCACCACCTTTGCCACCCCGCGCTTGAAGCTGCTGTCGATGTGCTTCCCCATCTCAATGACGTCGTCGCGCGGCATCTGACCAGATAGTCTAAATCTAGACTATTCTATTAATAGACTAGAAAGTATTAAAAGCTATGTGTTGCGGAGCAAGTGCTAAATACTTTCAATGGTTTTACAAGAGCATGGACGTGGAGAACCAGTCACCAAGGCCTTATTCGATAGACATAGGCGAGCGGCTGGTAAGGTCGGCAAGGCATGCAATAGAGCTGCACCTCACGACAAATGACTTTGATAGGCGGGTCGTCACGAAGAACCTTGAAGGGATAACGGGCATGCACGGCGTGTTCGTGACGATATACCACTACCCGACCAGGACGCTCAGGGGATGCATAGGCATCACTAAGCCGCAGGACCACGTCCCGGTGACGCTGATCGATGCGGCGATAGCTGCGGCGAGCGAAGACCCGCGGTTCGTCCCGGTGTCCCACAGGGAACTGGACCAGATAGTCGTGGAGGTCAACGTCCTTACCAAGCCTGAGAAGATGACGGGCACGCAGGACGCTTTGAAAAAGAGCATTAAGATAGGCAGGGATGGGCTTATGGTGGAGTACGGCTACAAGAGCGGGCTCCTTCTCCCGGAGGTGGCGGTCGAACAAAGGTGGACCGCTGCCGAGTTCCTGGACAACGTCTGTGTGAAGGCCGGGCTTCCGAAGCACCAGTGGAAGCAGCCAGGAGTTACGCTTTATCGATTCTCCTCCCAGATCTTCGGCGAGAAATCGCCGGGCGGCCCGGTCGAGGAGATCGTGCTGTAGCGCTTATGAACTTCATACTGCTCGTCGACATGGACTACTTCTATGCCGCATGCGAGGAGCTCAGGAAACCAGAGATAAAGGGCAAACCCGTTGTGGTCGGCTACGAGAAGGGCCGCGGAGTGGTGCTGACCTGCAACTATCCCGCGAGGAAGTTCGGGATACGAAGCGGGATGCCGATAGCGATGGCGCACAAGCTTAAGGGTGATGCCGTCTTCCTGCCTCCCGACTTCGATTACTACGAATACGTCTCAAAGAGCGTGATGGACCTGCTCAGGAGGCATGCATCGGCATTCGAGCAGGTCAGCATAGATGAAGCCTTCCTTGACGTGAGCAACAAGGTGAAGGACGAGAAGGAGGCGGTGGCGCTGGCCGAGCAGATAAGGAAGGAGATAGGCACCTCCCTGAAGATGCCGTGCTCCGTTGGCGTAAGCTCGAACAAGCTGATGGCAAAGATGGCGTGCGAGGCTGCCAAACCCGGAGGAGTGAAGCTGGTGAGACCTGAAGAGGCGAAGGAGTTCCTGAAGATGATGCCGGTAGGGAAGCTCTACGGGATAGGCAGGAAGACGGAGGAGAAGCTCGTGGCGATGGGCTACAAGACCGTTGGGGATCTTGCGGATGCCAGCCCGATGGCGCTGCGCGAGGTCTTCGGCGTCTTCGGAGTGGAGATGCACAAGTCTGCGAACGGCATAGACGATGGCAAAGTCGAGACCAACTACGACGTAAAGTCGATAAGCAGGGAGATCACGTTTGAGCACGACACGAACGATCGCGATGAGATAGTCAAGATGATCAGGGAACTGTCGGAGCCTGTGATACAGGACCTGAAGAAGGCAGGGTTGTCGTTCAAGGTTGTCACGCTGAAGATAAAGTATCCTGACTTCTCTGAGCACATGAAGAGCAAGAGCCTAGGCTACGCGTCCAATAGCATAGGCGACCTTGCAGACACGGCGGTCAAGCTCTATGATACGTACGTGAGCAAGGATGACAAGCTGAGGAAGATAGGCGTCAGGGTGTCGACGCTGATGAAGTACAGCGGGCAGAAGAGGCTGGGCGAGTTCACTTCTTAGCCTTGCTTCTTTCGAACTCCAACTTGGACAGGTATTCCCTTGCCTGGAGCGCCGCCTTGACTCCGGCGCCTGCCGCGACAACAGCCTGCCTGTAGAAATGGTCTGCCACATCTCCTGCGACGTAAACGCCGGTCACTCCGGTCATGACCTCGTCTTCCACAACGAGGTATCCCTTTTCATCGAGCTTCAGGTGCCCCTTGAAGATTCCGGTGTTAGGGGAGTAGCCTATGGCTATGAATATGCCGTCTATCGGCATCTCCTTCACATCCCCAGTCTTTACGTTTTTGAGCTTGACAGACGCGACCTTCTTGTCCCCTCCTATGTCAACAACAACAGTGTCCCACATGACCTTTATCTTCGGATTCTTCAACGCCCTTTCCTGCATCACCTTGCTCGCCCTGAACGCGTCCCTCCGGTGCACGATCGTCACGCTGGTCGCAAACCTGGTGAGGAACGTAGAGTCCTCCATCGCGGTGTCGCCGCCGCCGACCACTATGACGTTCTTGTTCTTGAAGAACGCCCCATCGCATGTAGCGCATGTTGATACTCCGCGGCCCATGAACTTCTGCTCGTTGTCCAGTCCGAGGAGCATGGCGTTGGCTCCCGTTGCTATTATGACGCTGTCTGTCTCGTATGTCGTCCCTGCAGCAGTGACCTTGAACGGCCGTGACTTGAAGTCGACCTCGGTCACATCCTCGTCTAGAAAGCGCGTTCCGAACTTCTCCGCCTGGGCACGCATCTTGTTTATGAGCTCCGGCCCCTGCACGCCGTCCTCAAAGCCAGGATAGTTCTCGACCTCAGTAGTCAGGGAGAGCTGGCCTCCTGGAAGGCTTCCGCCTATCAGCAATGGTTTGAAGCCCTCCCTGGAAGTGTATATCGCAGCGGAGAGTCCTGCGCATCCCGACCCGATAATTATGACCTTTTCAGCCATCAGAACACAGTACAAGTTTATTCTTTACTTAAGTATTTAAATTCTCACATCGCATTGCTTATGGCGATCCGTTGTCTCTGTATCTCGACGGTAATCTTATCTCGCTCGATGCGAGGGACCCCAGTGCCGACCTGAACTTCGTCTCGCACGCGCACATGGACCACATCGGAGGACTTAGAAGGAACACCGTAGCAATTGCAAGCGAGATAACCAAGGAACTTGTGGAAGCGAGGACTAAGATAAAGATGGACCTCGTGCCGACCCCTAAGAACATGCAACTCCTTAATGCGGGCCACATACTAGGATCGACTCAACTCTATGCTGAATCGAAGGACAGCGGATACAGCATCGTCTACACCGGAGATTTCCAGATGCGGGAATCGCCCATAGCAGGAAGGGCGGAGTGCAAGAGGGCAGACGTTGTCGTGATAGACTCAACTTACCCGTACGAGGACGTCGAGTTCGAGGACAAGGAGGAGGTCATAACTGCAATCCAGCGCTACTGCACAAACAAGCTCGACAAGGGAATCGTGCTGTTCGGGTCGTTCTCGCTCGGAAAGCCGCAGGAACTGATAAAGATACTCAACGAGGTGGACATCTGCCCGGTCGTAGACTCCAAGATCGCCAATATCAACAGGGTTTATGCCAAGCATGGCGTGGACCTCGATTACATCTGCGCGGAGACCAACCCGGAGGAATATGAGATGATGACGCGTGGCAACTTCGTCAGCATAGTCGAGAACCAGAAGATGCGCGAGTCTAAGGCCGCGATGACGCAGAAGTATGGCAAGTGCGTTTCGACGGCGATCGCCACGGGCCTATCGAAGGTCTTTGGTTTCAGCACGGACGTCCAATTCGCCCTTAGCGACCATGCCGACTTCAAGCAGTCGCTAGAGTATCTGGATGCGTGCAGCCCCAAGTTCGTGTACACATATGGCAGGGACGCTGCGGTGTTCGCCAACACGCTCTCGAAGGCAGGGTACAACGCCACACCGGTCACTCCGATGACGCTTTTCGGTGATATCATTGCTGAAACGAACGAGATGCTGGTGTGATTGAGAAGACCGTTGAGAAGAAGTTGATACAAGCCGCGATCGCTGGGATGAAGAACGCGTTTACAGGTACGAACAAGCCTAATGATCCGCGGTTCGGCGCCGCAGTTCTCACATCTAAAGGCAATATCTATTCATCAGGTCAGTACTACTCCGACACCTACTCGCTTACGCTGCACGCAGAACAGGCGGCCCTGGCGCATGCTGCGGCGCACGGCGAGTACGCGATAGTGGCGATAGCTGTGACGGGCAACAGCACTGCCGGGACCATATCTGGAAGCAGTTCGATATACCCTTGCCACATGTGCAAACAGCTTCTGTGGGAGAGCCACCTCAGGTCGAAGCTGGATACCGAGATTATAATTGCAGATGCAGACGGAATGACCACTGAGCGCTTAAAACTGTCAGGCATCATGAAGTACACATGGCCAGCAGAGTAGTGTAACCGCGTTCACGGTTGTTCAGCAAACCTGTTCCTATATTCATACCCCATAGCAAAACTTTATATATCTATCAGTTGATATATTTATCAGCTGATAAATATGCAAAGAGAAATAGTCAAATTTAGACCCAGAACCGTAGACAGATCCCCCCGGTTGGACACCATTCTTATGATAGAAGAGGCGTTGTATAAGCACAGAAGCGATAGGACAACAACTCAGGTCTGGAGGTCTCTGCCTAAGAAGGTAATGTGGACCACCTTTACTACCGTTCTAAGGTACCTCGAATATTCGGGTAAGATTCACATTGAGAGTGACAAGACTGTTACGTGGCTGTGGAATCCAGCAGCTGTTGCAAAGATAAAGAAAAGGGGGTTGCTAGTAAAATGATTGATACGAGAATAAAGCGAGTTGGATTCGCTGATGCGAAACTTCTCGCTGCATTTAATAGGCTTAAGTCCGGAAGATTTGAAGATAAAGCATTAGCGTTGGAAATAGACGCCGCAATAAATAGGCTAAAAGAAAACCCGTTCACCGGCATAAAGATAGAAAGGAGGTTATGGCCAGTCGAATATATCAGAAGATACAACATAGACAACCTTAGGAAGTACGATCTGAAGGGCGGTTGGCGACTTTTATATACCGTCAGTGGAACTCAAGTGGAAATAGTTTCGATTCTCCTCGAGTGGCTAAACCACAAGAATTATGAGCGACGATTCGGCTATAAAAGCGGATGATAGCATGCACTCTTACACGGAACTACCATTGCACCCCGGACACGCTCCGAGATGGCTGTTCGGCAGGATGGTGAAGCTCGGCGGCGCCATATGCGAGGTCATAATGGACGAGTTTGGAGCCGATGAACTTGCACGCAGGCTGAGCGACACCGACTGGTTCCAGGCGCTGTCGTGCGCGATAGGATACGACTGGCACAGCAGCGGCACGACAACCGTGACCATGGGCGCGCTCAAGCTCGCCCTCAACGAGAGCGGGGAGATATTCATAGCTGGCGGCAAGGGCAAGGCCGGAAACAGGACCCCGCAGGACATAGAGAAGGGCGTCGACATGCTCTCGGTGCCGAACTGCATGGACCCTTTCGTGGAGCAGAGCCGGCTCTCGGCCAAGATCGATTCCGCGCTTGTGTACGACAACATAGGCATATACCAGCACTGCTTCCTCTTCACGAAGAACAAGAAGTGGACGGTCGTGCAGCAGGCGATAGACGGCGAGAGGAACAAGGCCATACGCTTCCAGTGGTTCAGCGACGGGGTCGATGAAAGGGACATCTCCAATGAACCGCACTCTGGAATGAGCACCGAGCTCAGGGTCAACAGCCTCGACCTCACCAACCAGCAGAACAAATGGGCCAGGGATGGCAGCATCGAGGCCCTCTCCGAATACCAGAGGATGCAGGGCCGCATCTACCCGTCAAGGCACGAGATAATACCGCAGATAGACATCAGCAGGAGGGGCATAGAGGCGATAAGGAAGGCCAGCGAAGTGGATCCGCAGAGCTACAAGGAGCTGCTGCTGGTCAAAGGGGTCGGGAGGGCTACGCTCAGGTCACTTGCTTTCGTGTCCAGCCTCATATACGACAGGGAGCTGGTTCACAGGGACCCGGTCGCCTTCGCGTACAATCTTGGCGGCAAGGACAAGATACCGTTCGAGATCAACAGGAAGACCTACGATTCGGTCATAGACGGGATGAGCCACATCATCGACCAGGCGCGGATCGAGCCCGGAGAGAAGTACAAGGTCCTGAAGAGGCTGTCTGCGCAGATGGCCGTCGGGTAGTCGCAGGGCAGATATAAGAAGTTATCAGGAGATAAACTTTCATGGAGGGTAGCAATAGAACGTCGAGTCAGACATACGACAGGCTTTTCGTAGTGCTGCTGCTGGCCTCGCTCGTGCTGATCTTCGCTTCTGTGCTGCTTATAGAAGTGTTCTCTGTCAACTACGGGATTGGCATCGGCGCGTTGGTCCAGAGCAACCTGACCAATACAAACGTGACGCAGACGCTAGCGCCAACCGCGCTGAACGTCTCCTCCCTCAGGGTCGCAATACTGGAGATGTATGTCATAATAGGCATAGCCGTGGGAATGTTCCTTCTGGCATTCATACTCTACAGCATGAAGGGCAACAGGCAGAACGCAGAGGGCAGGAGGTATACACTGCTGCATCTCGTGCTCGCCTTGGTGTTCTCCGGACTATTCATAACCGAGTTCCTGACTTTCGACATCGGGATCAGTGGAGTTTACCTCGGCATAATACTCATCGCAATGATCGCCTCGATTGCGATAGACGCCTTCTCCGAGTACCAGATTCACATCGCCGCCCCCGCAAGGACCAGCAGGCCGAAGAAAGAGCTCAACATAAACCCGTCTACACCGTACTCGAACCTCGCTGCGCTACGCGACGAGATATTCGCGAACCTCTCTGGCCGGGTCACCATAGTGGACAAGCACTTCAATTCGGAGGCCCTGTCGAACCTGCACAGGCTGATGTCGGGAATCGAAGGCGGGATAAACGAGGTTGACGTAGCCACATCCAAGGGAATGCTCGACTCCGACTTCTACAAGGACTACAACGACCTGAAGAACGAGATGCGGAACAGGAACATAACGCTCAGCGTGCTTTTGATGGACGACCAGGATGCTGTCGCCCAGCACGAGAGGTTCATATTCGACGGGAACACTGCATACAAGATCCCTCCGATGAACATAATACACAAGAAGAGCGAGCACATCACGAAGATAAAGACGAGCGACGCCAGGAGGCGCTTCGAACAGCTCCAGAAGAACTCGATAACCCTGGAGAACTATGCGGTGAAGCAGGCGCGGGACCAGCCCAAGGAAACCGCGGAGTGATCATTTCTTCCCGTAGAAGAAGTGGATGCCCCTTCCTAGAGCACCTTCAGCAGCCTCCTGTACGGACTCGCTGTATGTTGGGTGAGGGTGTATCGTGTCGGCTATGTCCTCGAGAGTGGCACCCATCTCTATCGCGAGCGCGGCCTCAGATATCATCGAACTCGCTTCTGGACAGACGATCTCTATGCCTTTCACAACGCCGCTCTCCTCGGCAGCGATCTTCACGAAGCCCATCGTCTTGTCAAGTGCGATTGCCCTTCCGAGGGCGGTGAGCGGAAACTTGGTCACAGTCACGCCTTCTCCTTCAAGGGTTCCCGCGATTGCTATCTCAGGTTCGCAGAATATGACCGCCGGCACCACCATGTTGTCGTAAGAGGTGTTCTTGCCAGCCGCAACCTCTGCCGCGACGACTCCCTGCCGGATCGCCTTGTGGGCGAGGAGCGGTTCCCCTATCACGTCACCCACCGCAAGTATGTTCTGGTCGGCGGTCTGCAGCTTCTCGTTGACGATTATGAATCCTTTGTCGTCCACCTTTACGCCTGTATTCTCGAGCCCTAGGCCCTCCGTGTACGGGCTCAGCCCTGTCGCGACAACGATCAGCTCCGCATCGACCACCTGGCCGTTGCTCAGGACAACCGAATTCCCGGATTTGTGCTCTGGCATGACTCCCGTTATAATCGTAACCCCGAGCTCGGTCATCCTTCGCTTGACAAGGGCGACCGCATCCCTATCGAAGTGCGAAAGCACGTCGGATCTTGCCAGTATCGTGACCTTCGTGCCAAACTTTGCATACATCGTGCCTATCTCAACTGCGACATATCCTGCGCCCACTATGAGCATGGTCTTCGGGATGTGGTCTAGCATGAGTGCCTGCTTGTAGTCGATTACGTTGCCGCCAAATTCGAACCCTTTTAGCGGCGTCGGCTCGGATCCTGTCGCTATTATGGCCTTCTTGAAATCGAGAGTCATGCCGCCGCTTATCTGCAGGCTGCTGGGGTCGCTGAACACGGCGATCCCTTTGTACGTGTCTATCTGGTTGGACTTGCACAGAAACGCAACTCCGTCCTCCAGCTTCTTGGAGACGTCCATTCTCCATTGCAGCATCTTCTGGGCATCAAGCGAGACGCCAGACGCGTTGATCCCGAACTTCTGCGAGTGCTGTATCTCGTAGAATATGTCAGAGATGTGTATGAGCGTCTTTGATGGAATGCATGCGTAGTTCAGGCAGTGGCCTCCGAGCTTGTTCTTCTCGATGAGCGCGACGCTCATGCCCAATTGCGCGGCGCGTATCGCAGAGACATAGCCTCCGACGCCTCCGCCTATCACCGCGAGGTCTACCTGCTCTGGAAGAGAACCCATGACCATGCGAATCGTTTTATATG
>JASHUB010000054.1 GCA_030040265.1 Microcaldota archaeon | reverse complement strand
CTTTCGCCGGTTTCCTGAGCATGTCAAAGAAGAGAAGGAGCGACTTCAAGGGCAGGGATGTGGTGGTCATCGTCTCCGGAAACAACGAGCGGGAGCCGCTGGGGATCGCAGCAAAGCATAAATAATATCGATGCTAGGTTTGGTCTTATGAACGTCAGGTCCATCAATCCAGCGACAGAAGCCGTCAACAAGGAATTCGAATACTACACCAAGGAACAGGTTGAAGCGATCGTCGAGAAAGCCGATGCGGCAGCGCCCGGGTGGGCTGCGCTGAACATAGGCGAAAGGGCTGCGTACATGAGGAAGCTCTCCGATGTGCTGAAGAGGAACAAGGAGGAATACTCGCGGCTCATGACCTCGGAGATGGGAAAGACAATAAAGAATGCGAGGGCCGAGGTCGACAAATGCGCCTGGATATGCGACCTGTACGCGGACAACAGTGCCCGGTGGCTCGCCGACGAGCCTGTCAAAACGGAGGCCTCGAAGAGCTTCATCGCATTCGAACCGCTCGGCATCGTCTTCGCGATAATGCCGTGGAACTTCCCATTCTCGCAGGTCTTCAGGTGGGTCATTCCTGCAATGATGGCCGGCAACGCGTGCATACTCAGGCACTCGAACACCGTTCCGATGTGCGCGCTCGCGATCGAGGAGGCGTTCAAGAGCGCAGAATTCCCTGACGGAACATTCGCTGCAATAATATCGGACCACGACACCGTGAAGAGGCTGATCAAGGACAAGCGAATAGCTGGCGTCTCGCTGACAGGAAGCGTCGATGCAGGCAGCAGGGTGGCGGCCCTGGCGAGCAAGTGCATAAAGAGGGTCGTGCTTGAACTGGGCGGCTCTGACCCGTTCGTGGTGCTCGAGGACGCTGACGTGGCGTCTACTGCCATTGGGGCGAAGGAGTGCAGGATCGCTGGCAACACTGGGCAGAGCTGCATCGCGGCAAAGAGGTTCATAGTCGTCAGGAAGGTCGCTGACGAGTTCATTAAGGGATTCACCGATCAGATGAAAGCCGCAAAGACAGGAGATCCGCTGGACGACTCCAACGAGGTGGGGCCACTGGCCAACAGGGAGCAGCTCGAGAAGCTCGAGGCGCAGGTCAACGACGCCGTATCCAAGGGGGCGAAGGTGCTTTGCGGAGGCAGGAGGATTCCCGGGAAGGGATACTTCTTCGAGCCCACGATACTCACGAACATAAAGCCCAACATGAGGGCCGCCAAGGAGGAGGTCTTTGGGCCTGTAGCGACGGTGTTCGTCGTAAGAGACGAGGCGTCTGCGATAAGGATGGCCAACAAGACGGAATACGGACTTGGCGCAAGCATATGGACGTCGGACATGCAGAAGGCGGAAAGGATCGCAAGGGCGATCGCTGCAGGGAACGTCTTCGTCAACACGCGCGTCAGGTCCGACCCCCGCCTTCCGTTCGGAGGAGTGAAGCGCAGCGGTGTCGGCCGCGAGCTGTCGCGCTACGGCCTGCTGGAGTTCGTGAACGTCAAGACCGTGTTTATCAAGTGATTGCATGCCGCACAAGGGACTAAAGATAGCGAAGTCGATGAAGCTCTTCTCCGACGCACTGGAGGTCATGCCCGGAGGTGCGAGCTCGAACGCGAGGCTCTGGCAGACTGCGCAGTTCTGCCCGATATACACCCCGTGCACCATATTCGCGAAGAGGGCGTACGGCGCCAACATATGGGACGTCGACGGGAACAAGTACATCGACTACCGGCTCGGTTTCGGCCCGATCATACTTGGCCACAGCTACCCTGCAGTATCGGAAGCGCTGCACCGCGAGGAGCGGAAGGGCACGGTCTACGCATTGGACAACGAGCTGGAGCTCAAGGTCTCGGAACGGATAATAGACATGGTGCCAAGCGCGGAGATGGTGAGATTCTCGGTCACGGGCACCGAGGCGACGATGCACGCCATAAGGCTTGCAAGGGCCTACACCGGAAAGGACGTCATCCTGAAGTTCGAGGGCCACTTCCACGGCGACCACGACTACCTACTCTACTCGACCAGCCCTCCGTACACAACGCGCAAGAGGCCGTACGCGCAGTCTGCGGGGATCCCTAAGGCCATAGACAGGCTCGTCAAGGTCGAGACGTTCAACAACTTCGACGCCATCGAGAAGACGGTGAAGGAGAACCACAGGAGACTCGCCGCGATAATACTCGAGCCCATAATGGGCAACGCTGCAGGCATCATGCCGAAGCCAGGGTACCTGAAGTTCCTCAAGGAGCTGTGCGACGACTACGACGTGCTGCTGATCTTCGATGAGGTCAAGACCGGCTTCAGGGTCGCGAGGGGAGGCGCGCAGGAGCTCTTCGGGGTCAGGCCGAACATCTCGACGATAGGCAAGGCGATGAGCAACGGCTACCCGATATCGGCGATAGTCGGCGAGGAGGACATAATGCAGCATTTCGGGCCAGGCCCGCACAAGGTGACGCACGGCGGGACCTATGCGAGCAATCCGGTCTCTCTGACGGCTGCGGACGCCACGCTCAACATACTGAAGAACAGGGAAGTGTACGGCAGGCTCTACAGGTACGGAGAGAAGCTGATGAAGGGCATATCGGCAATCCTGGAGGAGCAGGACGTGCAAGCAGTGGTGCAGGGACACCCAACGATGTTCCAGTACGTTCCGACAGACAGGAAGGAGATACACAACTACAGGGAACTGGGCAACAGCGCAGGCATGGAGCTGTACGCGAAGATACAGTACTGGCTGCTAACAAAGGGAGTGATGCTGGACGAGGACAGCCAGGAGTGCTGGTACACCTGCCTGGCGCACAGCTCAAGGAACGACCTGAAGCCAACTCTTGATGCATTCAGGTTCGCGGTCGAGAGGGCGAAGAACTCGAAATTCAAGGCCACAAGGTTCAAGCTCCCGCAGAACACCGCGTGAGCGGTTCACTTCTTCCTTCCGAGTATCAGATTGTCGTAGACCAGCGCGGCTATGACAGCGCCGAGCACCGGACCTATCCACCATACGTACCAGTTCGTGAAGTTCATGGATACTATCTCCGGACCCAGCGCCCTTGCAGGGTTCGCAGCACCACCGGTGAACGGCCCGGCCATCATGATGCCAGCGGCAAGCGCGAGTCCGATCATCAGGCCGCCCATCTTCGGCGCCCTGCGATCAACAGCAGTGCCGAACACCGCCGTCGCGAGCACGAACGTTATCGCCGCCTCGATGAGTATCCCTTGCATTATGGTTATAGAAGATGACAGCTGCGGGGCGCCCAGATGCGTGGTGAGCGTTATTGTGGAAGGCAACGCTGCCCAGAGTATGAGTGCAGCGATAGTCGCGCCGAGGACCTGCGACCCTATGTACACGGCCGCTGTCGCAGCCTTTATCCTGCCGGTTGCAAGGAAGCCGAGCGTTATCGCCGGGTTGATGTGGCCTCCGGATGTGTTCATCGCAATGGACACGGCCACGGCGAGCCCAAGCCCGTTGGCGAACGCAATGGTAAGGAGCGTCAGCGCCTCGGTCGTGGACGTTGGAGGTATCGGATAATGCATCGCGATCACGACGCCAGCGCCAGCTAGGACCAGTATGAATGCCCCGACCATCTCGGCCAATGCCTTTTGCCACAACTTTGCCTCCGCCATAATATCGGCCTAAATCGGATGCTCAGGTTTAAAGCACTTATTGCGCTATTTTGCAATCTGGTCGACCGTGCCGACATAGTCATCGGTCCAGTAGACATTTGAAGGGTCTATCGCCACTGCGAATGAACCGTCTTGATTCGCAGCCAGGATTATAGAATTGCCGCCGCCTACTGGAGTAACTTCTATGGTGCCTCCGCTTGAATATTCGCTCCAGTATACGTTGGTGCCGTCTGTCGCCATGCTGCCGACAGGTGTGCCGCTTGCGATTATTTGTGTTGTCGAACCGCCGCCCACCGGCACTTGGAATCCGCCTTCAGGCCCATAAAACGAACCGTA
>JASHUB010000053.1 GCA_030040265.1 Microcaldota archaeon | reverse complement strand
GAAGCTAGCATGCACGGCCAGCGGCACGCCGAGCGGCTCTGAATGGCAGCCGATATCCGAATCAGGCTTTGCCGAGGGTGCCTCTTACGCAGGAACGCCGCTAACGCTCGTGAGCGGCGCGAACGTGGAGATATACGGGCTGCAGTGCTACGGATCCAATGGGCAGGCCTTCTCGGGGTCGATCGGGCAGACGTTCTCCGGGACGCTCTGGCTAAACTACACGACCGGCGCCAACTCCACCACGCCATACACAGAAACCCTCGCCACCTTTACCACTAAAGTATCGTGATACCGGATGCCGGGAAGCGTAGAGATAAGCGTGGTCGTGCCTGCGCACAACGAGGGAAAGTACATAAACCACCTGTTCGCCGGACTCGGCAAGCAGACCTTCAAGGACTTCGAGGTCATAGTGGTCGTCAAGAGCCCTAGTGATAATACCATACCGGTCGCAAGGAGGCACGGCGCGAGGGTGATAGTGCAGAAGCACAGGAACATAGCCGGGGCCAGGAACGACGGCGCCCGCATCGCCCGCGGAGGGGTGATATTCTTCACCGACGCCGATTCAAAGCCCTCCGCAGACCACCTGATGCTGCTGCACAAGGCATTCAAGGACAAGAGCATAATAGCCGCATCTGGCCCGGTGTTGCCTCTGGAGAGGACCACTGCCACATTGAGGTTCAGCTACGCGCTGGAGTCCGTATACCTGACAAAGCTCTCGTTCGCTCTCGGTTCTCCAACAATCATCGGCTCGAACTTCGCGGTCCGGCGCGCTGCCTTCGAAAGGTCCGGCGGCTTCAACGACAGCCTCACCACGTACGAGGATCTCGACCTTTCAAAAAGGCTTAAAAAGTTGGGCAGGATAATATACTTGGACGGGGCGAAGGTAAGGACGAGCGTGAGGAGGGTTGTCGCGTGGGGCCTGCCGCGTTATGTGGGATTCCACGCCCTCAACGCTGTCCGGTACAACCTCGCAAGGAAGCCCGCAACAGAGTACAAACCGGTAAGGTAGTATAATAATGGTAGAGATAAGCGTCATAATACCGGCGCTCAACGAGCAGAAATACATACGCCACTCACTCGATGGCCTAGCCGCGCAGACGTTCAAGGACTTCGAGACCATTGTTGTCGACGGCGACAGCGCCGACAAGACCCGCGAGATAGCCCGGAAGTACGCCAAGGTCATAGTCCAGAAGAAGAGGGGCATGGCCCTGGCGAGGAACACCGGCGCCAAGATCGCCAAGGGCAAGATACTCCTATTCCTCGACGCGGACACAAGGCCGTCGAACAACCTGCTGCAGGTATACCACGACACGTTCAAGGACCACCGCGTGGTCGCGGCAACGACTCCCATATATCCGCTGGAGAAGACGCGCAAGAGGATAGCATGGGGCTACAGCTTCGTCTCCATCCTCTTCGTCAGGCTGAGCCTGCTCCTGAACAGGCCGAGGATAACCGGGCTGAACTTCGCCGTGAGGCGCACCGCGTTCGACAAGGTCGGCGGATTCAACGGGCGCCTGATAACGTACGAGGACTGGGACCTCTCTAGAAGGATAAAGAAGACCGGCAGGATCGCGTACGCGAGCAAGGCGTACGTCGACACTAGCGCAAGGAGGGTGGCGGCGTGGGGCGTCTTCGGATACTTCAAGTACTACGTGGAGGACACCATACAGTACTACCTTTTCAAGAGCGCGAAAGAAGACTACGAGCAGATAAGATGAGCGAGCCCTTTAAACCTTGCCATCCAAGTAGCAGCATGAAAGCAGGGAGGGCGCAGGCGGCCTCGGAATACATGATGACCTACGGCTGGGCGCTTCTTGTCGTCGCAATAGTGCTCGCCTCGCTGTTCTTCCTGGGCGTCTTCAACTCGAACCTGCTCACTCCACGCGCCCAACCCTCATCCTGCAGCGTGCTGAGGCCGCTGGGCCCAGGCACGTCGACGGGGATGTCCGTACAGGGCGTGTGCAACAACGAGGCGCCCAAGTTCGTCGCGCAGTTCTCCGGCACGTCGTACGTCTCGGCCAACATCCCATATCTTGACTACGGGAGCAGCCCGATAACGATAACGGCATGGATCTACCCGACCAGCACGACCGGGCAGCTCACTGCTTTCAGCACGGGGCAGAGCGGCGCGGACTCGAACCTCTACTTCGCGCTGCAGAGCGGCTTGCTCCAGGTGAGCGACGGCGCGCAATCGCTGGGTTCGGTGCCGGCCACGCCGAATACCTGGTACTTCGTCGCAGCCACTTTCGACGGCTCGTCCCTGACGGGGTACGTCTATACGTCCACGACCAACTCGAGCGCCACGGCCGCCAGCTCCCTCGACCTGCCGGCGGGGCCCCTGTTCATAGGCGCGCTGGCCGACGGCGCCTCGCCGAACTGCTGCTACTTCAACGGCTCGATAGCCAACGTCCAGGTGTACGATTTTGCGCTCACAGGCTCAGACCTGCAGGCGCTGCGCCTTGAGGGGATCGGCGGAGAACCGATAGACATAAGCAACCTGGTCGCCTGGTATCCGTTGAACGAGAATGCGACAGATTACAGCGGCAACAGGGACAACGGCGCTGCTGTCAACGTGGGTTTCACCGCGTCATACACGCCGCCCTGACTACAAAACAACCTTTATTAATCTATGTATGTAATAAAATAGCGCAACTACTAGACCAGAATACATGCTTTTTTGTCGGTATGGTCTGAATAGGTCATGCAATGAAGTACACCAAGTTCGAGAGAGCAAGGATAATAGGCGCACGCGCGCTGCAGCTCGCATACGGCGCGCCTCCGCTGGTAAAGGTCCCGGAGGGCATGAGCGACCCGCTCAAGCTCGCGGAGCTTGAATTCGAGGAGGAGGTCATACCCATAGTGGTAGTGCGGGCAACAAACAAGTGAGTGTTCCTATGGCAGATTACGATGTGATAGTCGCAGGGGCAGGCATGGCTGGGTCGCTAGCCGCGGCCGGAGCCGCCAAGAGGGGGCTCAAGGTCCTGCTCCTCGATAAGAACAAGGAGGAAGAGGTCGGGAAAAAGACGAACTGGGGATGGGTCTGCGGCGACGCTGTAGCCACCTCCCACATAGAGTTCGTCCAGAAACGTCTTGGGATAACATTCGGCAAGCCAGAGCTTGACGTGGCCGTAGACGGAGTAGTCGCCTACTCGCCCGACATGAAGACAAAAGTCAACTTTGACGGCGCAGGTTACGTACTCGACAGGCCGGAGTTCGAGAAGAAAACGAAGAACTATGCGCTCAAGTGCGGTGCAGAATACGTCTCGCAGTTCGACGTCGAAGGCCCGATACTGGAGAACGGCCGCGTCGTGGGCATTTTCGGCAAGGACAAAGCGATGCAGCACAAAGAGATCCGCGCAAAGGTGGTCATCGATGCGCTAGGAGTCACGACCACGCTGAGGAGAAGGCTGCCGGACGACCAGTTTGTAGATAAGGTCGTGGACGTGGACGACCTCGAGTCGACGGGAAGATACATCTACGACTGCGAAGTCACTCACGAAGACGCGAGATATTACGATCCAAAATGGGCTATCATACACCTCAACCAGATCATTTCCCCTGGCGGATACGGCTGGGTATTCCCAAAAGCAGAATATGGACGGGTCAATATAGGGATGGGGCTCCAGAAGTCGAGCGTAGAGATAAGGAACGCGAAGCTCGGCAAGAAAGACACGCTGCACACGCTCATGGACGAGTATGTCAGGTCGATACCGAACCTGAAGAACCCGAAGCTGTTCAACAAGGATAACAACGGGAAGGGCTACTGGTCTGTTCCTGTGCGAAGGACCATCGACTGCATGGTGTTCAACGGGTATGTCGGGGTCGGGGACAGCATGGCGATGCCAAACCCGATAAGCGCCGGCGGCATAGGCCCTGCGCTGGTCGCTGGCGTGCTCTCTGGAGAAAACGTCGCGAATGCGATACATGCTGGGGATGTCAGCACAAAGGGACTGTGGCAATACAACATCGACTACAACAATGCGTATGGGAAGAAGATGGCGGCCATGGAGGCTTTCAGGACCTACCTGCAGTCGCTCAACAACGACCTTATCAATTATGGGATGGAAAACTTCCTGAGCAGGAAAGAGGCGGAGGACCTTGCTTACGGGAGGACGACAGAGCTTAGCATGGCGTCAAAGGTCTCGATGGCCCTGCGAGGAGTGTCCAACATAAACGCGTTCAAGAATCTAGTTTACACCGTAAAGAAGATGAAGATGTTCAACGAGCTTTACGCGAGCTATCCGAAGACACCCGAAGAGTTCCCGGCATGGAAGAGCCAGGTGTCAAAGGAAATGGACGACTTCAAGGAAAAGTTCAAGCCAAACCCTATATAAAACAAGGGCGCGAACTAGTCCCTATTCCTTCTTTCTAATTTCTCTTCTTCAGCCAGTCTTCCGGCCGCCCCGATGACGCTGCCGTCGAGTGCGTAGACCTTTGCGCTGTTGAAATCGAAAACGTCTCCCTTGAACAGCGGTATGAAGCTACGCGTCCTCTCGTTTATCCGGGTGCCTGTTATGAGCGGGTTGAACGCAGGTGCGACCACCAGCTTTATCCCTTCGTTGCAGCGTTCGTAGATCTTAGCGGCCATCTTCCCGGCTCCTGCGACGAGCCAGGCCTTCTCCGTCCTACCGTTGACCTGTGCGGCGATGTGACCGTGCCCCGTTATAATATGCTGCTTCTCCATTGCCCCGTCAGACGGCCACGCGTTCCCGTGCATCAGCGCAGCCTCGCCAAGAAGTATCTCCTTCTCGACCGACGCGTTAGCGCCCATCCCCTTTAGTATCCTCTCCAGGTACGCATCGTGGTTTCCCTTCGCTATCCTCACTTCGATGCCATGCATCTGCGCGAAGAACTCCTTCAGCGCCTCGACCTCCTCGCGCGGCGGCACGCCTATGCTATCCTTGACATCCCCGAGCAGCGCGACAGACTTGGCTCCGGATAACTTGCACGTTTCCAGGAGCGACGATGCCATCTTCTCCGCTGCCTTGTTGAAGAAAAGCCCCTTCTCCTTCATTCCCAGCTCTACGCCTATGTGGAGGTCTCCTGCCACCAGCACGCGGTCTTTCTTCAGGTATAGCGCAGGCCTTCCATTAAGGAACAATGGATCCATGCTAGGAAAGCGCCGAGAAGGTATATATTACGTATCATCGTATAACAAACGATGGCCAGGGACTCTATCGGCATAGGCAAGGTTCTGGGGATAAACGTAGAAGCCCACTGGACGCTGATATTTCTACTTCTCATATCCCTGCTCATCCCGATCATATTTCTCTTCCTGATCTTAGTGTTCGTGTCGGTCTTCTTCCACGAACTCTCGCACTCGGTAACGGCAATAAAGAGCGGCAGGCGCGTTAGCAGGATACTCCTGACTCCACTGGGCGGAGCGTCTGTCCTGGACGACATCAACATCGACCCGAGGACCGAATTCAGGATTTCGATAGTCGGCCCGATAGCGAACTTCGTGATGGCTGGCTTCTCGGCGATAGTGCTGGTCTTCACGCCGCTCGGCGCCATAACCACCGCGGTGCAGCTGTTCTTCCTAATAAACGTGCTGCTTGGCGTCTCGAACATCCTGCCGATATTCCCGCTGGACGGGAGCAGGATATTCAGGAGCTATCTCCAGCAGACACGCAGCAAGTTCGATGCGACAATGGTGACCGTGAAGTTAAGCAAGGCTCTGCTTGGGATCACCCTGGTAAGCGCGCTGGTCTTCGTTGCGCTGCCTCTGGGGTACACCCCCACGTACCGGCTGATCGTCCTGGTCTGGAGCGTATTCATTGTGGTGCTGCTCTGGGGCGGGACGCGGGCGGAGCAGGATGCCGCCGTGATACGTAAGGAAGCGGAAGGGCTCAATGTGAAGGGCGCCATCAGGAAGCGGTTCATATACGCCGCGCCGGAGAAGAGGCTGTCCTCCCTCTACGCTTCGATAATAGACGCCAACGAGCACATAGTGATAACCAAGCTGGGGAACACATTCTGCATGGCGGAGATAAACCGCACAAGGATGAGGAAGGACGTCGCCTTAGTGAAGGACCTTGCCGTTCCCGTGCCGACGTTCGCCGAGTCGGTCAATGCCGTCGACGCGCTGGCGAGCATGGAGGCGCGCGACTCGAGCGTAGCGGTCATCGTGAAGGCCGGAAAGCCCGTAGGGATACTGACCGTGTCGCACCTGCAGGCGTTCATCTCGCTGCACCTCCTCGCAAAGAAGGAGCGCGCCACGTCGCATCTTCGAGGGTAAGGAATTTAAAGTTTATTCTCCCTAAGGTAATCGCGACCGGTGCATAGATGCTATACCTCAAGTCCTTGACTATGGACAAGTTCAAGTCCT
>JASHUB010000052.1 GCA_030040265.1 Microcaldota archaeon | reverse complement strand
CTCTCGGACAGGTTCCTCATCCGGATAGAGGTCAAGTACCCGACCATGGAGGAGGAGCAGAACATGCTCAGGATAAAGGAAAGGGAGGAGAAGATAGAGGCGAAGAAGATAGCCACCACCGGCGACATAGTCAGGATGCAGGAGGATGCAAAGACCGTCGAGATGCCTGACGACGTGGTCCAGTACATAACCAAGCTGGTTGCGCTCAGCAGGCAGGACATACACGTGATCATGGGCGGCAGCCCTAGAGCGGACATCGCCTTCATGAGGGCGGGCAAGGCAAAGGCGCTGATAGAGGGCAGGAAGAGGGTCACGATCGAGGATATCAAGTGGCTCGCGAGGCCGGTGCTCAGCCACAGGGTCGCTGTTAGGGCCACAGGAGGAATAGGGGTAAACGGAATAATCGATGGCCTGGTGGCCACGATAGGACTGTAGGACTAGTTTATACCGGCGCTCCGACAAGGAAGCCGTCGTTTCTCATCATTATGTTGAGCACCTGCAGCTCCTTGTGCAGGGATATGAAGTCACGCAGCTTCTTCAGCGAGAGCTTGTCCATGCACAGTGAGACCAGCGAATCTTTGCCTCCGGAACCCGGCAGCTTGGAGACGACTATGGCACCGTGCTTCTTTGTGTCCTCTATTAGCGAGGTCGCGTCCTCTGGCTCTATGGCACAGTTCGAGAGTTCGCCGAGCCTCTTCGTGAGCAGCCTTCCCGTATCGAATGCATCGATGAACTTCGATAGGCTGTCAAGCACGTCCTCGTCGTTGTTTATCTTCTTGAGCGCCTGTATCGCGGACTTGTCGGCCTTCGCTATCCCGTTTATTATCTCCCAGTACCTGTCAGGATCCTTCTCCTTCAGCTCCATGACCTTGCAGACGCTCGATACTGTAGGCATGGAGCAGTTTACGAAATTGGCCACCAGCGAGAGGAACGACCTGGGCATCTGCATGGGCTCTATGTCGTAGTCCCACTTCTTCGCGATGAGCCCCTTGAGCTCGTCGTTCGTGAACTTGACAGGGAATTCCTTGATTATCTCCGGAGAGTACCTGTTGTAGACTACGCTGCCGTACACCGCAGTTGCGATGTCGTAGCCGCTGCCGACCTTGCCGCTCACTATGCTGTGGGCGAGCTGCGACAGCTTGTGCAGCGAGTCGTTCTCCATCGTGTCGACGCCGTTCGCCGACAGTACCGCGCCGACCGTCGCGACGGTCACTGCGGCGCTGCTTCCCAGACCGCTCTTGCCTATCCTCTTGCCGTTGATGTTTATCGAGAATGCTGAATCGCTCTTCGTCTCTATGTCCAGCCCGGAAGGCCTTACGCCGATGCAAGAAGTGTACCTCGACGCGACCTCCGCCGCTGTCTTGACCAGAGCGAGCCTTGGCGGCACGTCCATGTTTATCACGCCCGTAGACAGGTCCATGCTGCCCTCTATGTTGGCGTCGAACTGCGGGGCTAGGATCCTCACGGTGGCGTCGTCCCTGAGCCTGGCCCGAGAGTGGACCCTTGCGCTAACCGTGGTTACAAACCCCGGGTTTGGTCGCTCCAATACCGAATATCCGCCGAGCCACAGGATCTTTCCCGGTGCGCTTGCGATGATATCCTTGCTTGGTTTGTTCATTTTCTTATCACAGACCAATATGAATGAAGTATCTTTCATTTATCGCTTTAAGAACCTTACTGTCAGATACGACAGGAAGACGTAATCCCCCGTCCTGACCGGAGACGACGGTATCGCGTCTATATAGGCGCCAGGTCGCCGCCGATGAGCGCGTCCTTCGGCTTGAGAACTCGAGGGCCGCCCCCTTGACCCACCTTCAGGACCTGCTCCACTTCTTCCAGCTCGCCGAGCATCTTGGCTATCCTGTCCACATTCTTCCTGAGCGTTATCACGTGTGCGTTTGGCCCTGCATCGAACGTGTATGCGCCTACGGTCTTGCCCTCGGTGTCGTTGAGCTCGTGTATCATCGACAGGACCACCCTGGAAGAGTCGTTCATGTACGTCAATGGCGGATAAGTGTCGAGCATCACCGCGTGCATGTCATTGCTGTCCCTCATCGTTATCTCGGCCAGGGTCTCGAAGTCCCTATCGCGTACCGCCTTCCTGAGCCTGTCGTTAGCCTGCTCGATGTAGCCCAGCCTCGCCTTGTAGAGGACGCTGGTGGCGACGGTCTGCTTCATCCCCGACCTCGAGGAGACCTTCTTCTTCTCCCTTGTCACTATCGCGACGACGTCGATGAGCTCCGGCCAGTACTTCTCGTCGACCACCTGCTCTGCGTACGAGTCGGACCCGTCTTGCCGCTCGCCCTTTTTCCATTCTACGATGCCGCCGAGCAGGGACCGGCACGAGCTTCCAGAGCCCTGCCTGGCCATGATCGTCATGTCCTTCTTGGACAGGTTCAGGCCCAGGGCGGATGAGCATGCATACGTGAGCGTCGCAAGGCCGGAAGCGCTGGACGCGAGGCCGCTAGACGCGGGGAAGTTGTTCTTCGAGACCACCAGGACCTTTGCGTCGGTCTTGGCCATGCTTCTCATCATGTCGACTATCTGGAACCTCTCCTTCGGCTCCTTCTCGTTCAGGTCGAGCTGCTTGCCGTCTATGAACAGCCTGTCCTCCTTGAGCTTCTTGGAGAAGACGACGCTGGACGTGGTTGCGAGATTCTCATCGAATGTCAGGCTGATCGAGGAGTTGGTCGGCAGTATGAGCTTCTCATCGCGCTTGCCCCAGTACTTGGTCAAGGCTATGTTGGGAGTGCCTATTACGGTTACTACTTCGTCCAGCATGAGATCACACTGCTATTTGGATGACAAGTAATTAAAAGCCCCTTCCATCGAGGTGTTTATGCCCGACACGACGAACCCCTGCGACTGCAGCTCCCTGCGCAGGGCGTCGCTCTCCGGGTCGCTCTTGAGCACTATCGCAATCCCACCTCCGCCGCCCCCGCTGAGTTTCGCGCCGTGGGCCTTGTGGCTCTTGGCTATCGCCACCGCCTTGTCCAGGCTGTCGCTGGATACCTCCAGGGACCTGAGAAGTTCGTGGTCCTGGTACATGCACGCGCCGAGGGTCTGCATGTCCTCCTTCTTCAGCGATTCGAGCCCCTTGCCTGAGCATTCGTGTATCTTGTCGAGGATCGCCTCGACCCTTGCCTTGTTATCGCGGTGCTGCTCTGCAACGTGACCAACGGTCTCTGCGGTGCTTTTCTTTGGGCCGGTGTTTACCAGCAGCAGGTCGAGCTTGGCATTGATGTTCTCCTTCTTCGCGCCTACCAGCGGGTTTATGCTCACGTAGCCGCCATAATAGGAGGTGCTCACGTCAATCCCGCCCGCATTCTGGTTCTTGTGGACGACCCTTTCGCCGTCCCTTGCCACGTCTATCGCGGTCTCGTGCTTGAGCTTGATTTTTGAAGCGTTGATAAGCGCCACAGTAGCTGCGGCGCTGCATGCGCCGCTGGACGCCATGCCGGATTGCATTGGTATCTCAGACTTGACGGTCAGCTGCACCCCCTCGAGCTTTGCGCCGAACTCGCCGTAGAGTCTTGCGGCTATGGTCGCATAAGGCAGTATCCGCGGGTCTATAGCGGCGGCATTGATGTAGGCGTCCATGCTGTACTTCGCCTTGTATATCGCATGGAGCTGTGCGAGGGTCGAGCCATCGAGCTCGCATTCGAGACCGCCGAAGTCCGGGAGTATTATCTTCAGCGACTTCCCAGGGATCTTCTTGATGTCTGCGTAAGTGTACACGTTCACTGCTATTGCTATGGCCGTCCTGCCGTAGACGCTCGCGTGCTCTCCGAGTAGTTTCAAAACTCCTGGCGCCTTGACTTCCATCCCAATACCCGTATAGGTGTAATAGTCAGGATGCCTGCTTTTTAGATGTTACTTCGAATACGCTTAGAAACGAAAAATATGAGTAAGAACGTTTCGGGGAAAATGTTTATAAAAGAGGTTGTATAAGGTATTGCGGTAGAGGACAATGCCTAGAACTGTTAAAACACCTGCCAATTGTGTCGGCGAGCCTGTAGAAGAGAAACCAAAGACTCCGGAATCGAGTATGGAGAACGGACAGGAGGGACCATTGCACAAGATGTGGGTCGCAGATCCTGATTTAAGCCGAGATGGTAAAGTCTCAATCGGACCGCTCGATGGAAGCGGAACCCTAAAGATGCCGGTCACCGCAAGAGACGCTCAGGGATTCCCGACCGGCGGAGGCTATGCCACCCCGAAGCTACCTGCAAAAAGGAAGTGACTAACTCTCTTTTTAGCACTTCCGATACCAATATACTACGTATTCTTCGGTGCTTAGATGGTCAAAGGTGACGTTGGCAAGGACGTAAAGGACATAAGGCTCGCGAAAGGCATGAAAGTCAGGGAGCTCATCGATGCCATGAGGCTGATGGGCGGGTTCTCTGCGCAGAACATGATAACCGGCACTGACATCATAGCAGACATGCTCGCGGACAAGGACTCGTACAACTTCTTTTCCTTCCCTGCAGACATAATCGCCACCGGAATGCGCGGCATGATTGCAGATTCCGTGAAGCATTTTGACGCGATAATGACCACCGGAGGCACTATGGACCACGACCTGGCAAAGGCGCACGGCGGCAAGTACAGCCTCGGGACGTTCGAGGCAGACGACACGGAGCTGCACAAGAAGAACATCTACAGGCTCGGGAACATATTCATCAGGAGGGACGAGTACGGCGAGGAGGTGGAGGACTACTTCAACGAGATCATGATGGACATATACAAGTCCTCTGATTACAAGAAGGAGTACAGCGCGAGCGAGCTGCTTTTCGAGTTCGGCAAACGAATGAAGGACGAGCACTCGATAATAAGGCAGGCCTACCTGAACAACGTTCCGATCTTCTGCCCGGGCATACTGGACGGCGCTTTCGGCACGCAGCTTACCATATTCTCGCAGACGCACGACTTCAAGCTCAACCTCATCAGGGACGAGCTCGCGCTCAGCAACCTGATGTTCGACAACAAGAAGACCGGGGCGCTCATGATAGGTGGTGGCATAAGCAAGCACCACGTAATCTGGTGGAACCAATTCAAGGGCGGGCTTGACTACGCCGTATACATAACCACCGCTTCCCAATATGACGGCAGCCTGTCTGGGGCCAGACTGACCGAAGCCGTTTCATGGGGCAAGATAAAAGAGAAAGCAAAGTACGTCACTATCGATGGCGACGCCACCATAATCCTCCCAATCATGTTCTCATATCTCGAAGTCACGAAGTGAAACCGAAAGCGCTGGTAGGCTATTAAAATGTTAACGCACCAATCCGATATAAGGTTACTTTCATGAAAGACAGGCCAAACGTTATAGTAATCATGCTCGACACCCTGCGCGCAGACATGCTCAAGACGTACGGAGGGAAGAGGATGCTGCCGACGATAGACGGCCTCGCGAAGAAAGGTGCGGTCTACAAGAATGCGATTGCGCCTGGCACTTACACGGTGCCGTCACACGTCTCGCTGTTCCTAGGCAAGCGGGTCAAGAGCATAAAGAGGCTGCAGAAAGACCCCATCAGGCATTACGATGAGAACGTCGACCCATTCCTCTCAAGGACCAGGTTCATCGACAAGAAGGAGATGACGCTTGCGAGGCACATGGAATACCTTGGATACAAGACAGCGCTGTTCTCGAACAACCCGTTCGTCAGCGCAACGACAGGAATGGCAGAGGGCTTCTCCAGCATAGAAAATCTCTGGATAGACGAGAAGATCAACAAGAACCGCAATTCGGTCAAGCTCACGCTCGGAGTGGTGGGCAACAGGAGGCTGCGCAACAACCTGATAAGGCTCGCATGCGGCATAACCAGGGCTATACCAGAAAGCAGGCTCGACCCGTTGTATTACAGGCTGAGGTCGAAGCTCAATAGGCATTTCTCCGATGAGTACGGCTTCTACGACCTTGACAAGGGGGCATCGAAGACGAACGCAGCTGTTGACAAGTACCTCGCCAGGTCTGGTCAGAAGAACAACTTCCTGTTCATCAACTACATGGAGGCCCACGAGGGCTATCCGACAAACCTGATCACCAAGGAGTACGTCGAGCAGGACAAATGGATGTACATGAGCGGCATCTCGGACCCCAGTGACAGGATCGAAATAATCAAGGACGCATGTGGAAAACGTGTGGATTACTTGGACAAGAAACTCGCCGGGCTACTGAAGGTGCTCAAGAAGCGTGGTGCCCTTGACGATGCCGTTGTCGTGTTCACCGCAGACCATGGACAGGGATTCATGGAGCATGGGCAGATGTACCACAACCTGTTTCCATACAACGAGCTGGTGCACGTACCGCTCATCTCCGCAAGGTTCGTCGGCGGAAAGCAGATAGACACTTCAGAAAGCATAGACAATTTCGTCAGCATGACAGGGCTCCACAACGCCATACTGGACATAGGCTATGGCAAGACAGACATGGTCGATGGCAACCTGAGGCGGGACAACTTCGTATTCTCGGACCACGTCGGAATTACGGAGGTCTGGGACATGTACCTGCTGCGCCTCCTGCGGGCCAGGTCCAAGCACGTGGATGCGATTTACAGATCGAAGGTCAGAAGCAACCGTTTCTCGACGGCAGTGTACCACAAGAACTACAAGCTGATCCACTACGAGGGCCGTGGGATGAAAGACGAGCTCTATGACATATCGCAGGATGCAGGCGAAACCGAGAACATAATTGGGAGAAACAGAAGCGTAGCCTCCGAGATGCTCGCTGCTGACAGGAAGTTCGCCAATTAGAGTATCTTGAAGACGTCGTAGACGGTTATTATTCCTATTATCTTGCTCTCCTCGACGACCAGCACAGCGTCCCAGTTCTCAAGCATCGGTTTAATCTTCGACAGCGGCGTGTTCTTGTCCACCTGTGGAAGCGCCGCGTCGAGCAGTTCCCTCACCTTTATCTGCCCCAGCCTGTCGGGCAGCTGCGTTGCGACTTCGAGAAGTCTTTTCTGCCGGATCGTACCGACGACATTTTTCTTTTTGTTGAACACCGCGAGCTGTGAGAAGTCTCCCCCTTTCATCAGATCCAGTGCCTTCTCCGCAGTGTCTTCAGGGTAGATGTACACTATGTTCTTGTGCATGAGTTCGTAAGCCTTCTTGAAGTCTAGCTGGTTGCCCTTTCGTCTCTCCTCTGTGTCGTGGTTGTTGAGGGCCTCAACCATCTCATATATCGTGCGGTAGCTGGGGTTGAGCGACTTGACGTCGCTCTCGGTCCTTGCTATCGTGCTCTGGCTCATGCCGGACGCCTTCGCGAGCGCCTTCTGGCTGAGGCCGAGGCTTTTTCTGGCGTTCTTTATCTTCAGGGACATCTCCTCCAGCGAATCGATTGCTATCGACATAATTACCAACAGTAATATTTGATGCAATAAATATTATATATAAGCCATTATTAATCCTTTTCTAATAGAGGGATTTTGTGACCAATGGAATCTATATTGACCGAGTGGAAGCGCCCCTTGTGGGCAGCACGGACTCAGAGTTCGTGGAACGGAAGGGAATCGGGCATCCCGACAGCCTCATCGATGGGATCTGCGATGCAGTGAGCTGCGAGCTCAGCAAGCAGTACCTTGCGGAGACCGGATTGATACTGCACCACAACGTTGACAAGGGTCTTGTCGTGGGTGGGGAGGCGCGTGTCTGGTTCGGCGGAGGCAAGCTCGACAGGAAGATCGAGGTTATCGTTGCCGGCAGGGCGACTAGGGAGTTCGATGGCAAGAAGTTCGACATAAACGGAATTGCGAACGCGACGACCGCACGGTACCTGAAGGAGCACACGCGTTTCCTCGACCTTGACCAAGAGGTCGGGATATCGTCGAAGATATTCTCAGGAAGTGCTGACCTGTCCAGCCTGTTCGCACGGAAGAGAGAAGTGCCGCTGGCGAACGACACATCGTTCGGCGCAGGCTTTGCACCGTTCACTGACACGGAAAGGCTCGTTCTCGAGACAGAGCGTTATCTCAACAGCAAGGACTACAAGAAGAAGGTCCCTGCAGTGGGAGAAGACGTGAAGGTCATGGGCCTCAGGAACAAGGACGAGATTACACTAACGGTTGCGATAGCCTTCGTCTCGAAGTTCGTCAAGGACTTGGAGGAGTACAGATCCGTGAAGGAGAAAGTGGCAAAGGACATACTCGCGTTCGCCAAGAAGACGCTCAAGGGCAGGGACAACATAAAAGTGTTCGTCAACACCGGCGACAACGAGAAGCTTGGGGAGATTTACCTAACCAAGACCGGACTGAGCTGCGAGATGGGAGACGACGGCTCTGTTGGCCGTGGAAACAGGGTCAACGGACTCATAACGCCGTTCCGGACGATGAGCCTCGAGGCGGCTGCCGGAAAGAACCCGGTGAGCCATGTGGGCAAGATATACAACATCCTTGCCACGCAGCTCGCTAACGACATCGTGAAGGAGGCCCGCGGAGTCAGCAACTGCGACGTTGCTATACTCTCGCAGATAGGCAAGAGGATAGACCAGCCGCTGAGCCTGAGCGTGAGGCTTTCCGTGGACAAGGGCACGGACTTCGA
>JASHUB010000051.1 GCA_030040265.1 Microcaldota archaeon | reverse complement strand
AAGACCAGCATGGGGCCCGGCTCAAGGGTGGTGACCAGATATCTGGAGAAGGCCGGACTCATGCACCCGCTGCAGGAGCTCGGGTACGGACTTGTCGGGTATGGCTGCATAACCTGCATAGGCAACAGCGGGCCGCTCATAGAAAAGCAGAGCGACGCGATAAACAAAAACGGGCTGGCTGTCGCCGCAGTCCTGTCAGGGAACAGGAACTATGAGGCGAGGATACACCCCGACGTCAGGGCGAACTACCTCATGTCGCCTCCGCTGCTAGTGGCGTTCGGCATAGCTGGTACAGTGCTAAAGGATCTCACGAAAGAGCCTCTTGCGATGAACAACAAGGGGCAGTATGTCTACCTAAAGGACATCTGGCCAAGCCAGAAGGAGATAAACGACGTCGTCAGGAAGGTCGTGCAGCTGGACATGTACGAGAAGGAGTACGGGAAGCACATCTACGATGTCAATCCGTACTGGAACGGATTGAAGGGCGCTTCCGGCATGATGTACGAATGGGAGGCGCAGAGCACTTACATACGGCTGCCACCGTTCTTCGACGGCTTCGATGCCACCAAAGAGGCAGGAGTAAAGAGTGTGGACGGCGCAAGGGTCCTGGCGCTCTTCGGAGACTCCATATCCACGGACCACATCTCGCCTGCAGGCGCGATAGGCACAAACAGCCCCGCCGGCAAGTACCTGATGGACAACGGAGTCAAGCCGATGGACTTCAACACCTACGGCACAAGGCGAGGCAACCACGAGGTCATGATGCGCGGCACTTTCGCCAACAACAGGATAAAGAACCTAATGCTGCCTGGCGTCGAGGGTGGTTATACGATCCACCAGCCGAGCGGCGAGAAGATGTTCATTTACGACGCAGCGATGCGTTACAAAACGGAAGGCGTCCCGCTCGTGGTCATCGCAGGCATAGAGTACGGCTCCGGGAGCTCGAGGGACTGGGCCGCGAAGGGGCCATACCTGCTGGGGGTCAGGGCAGTGCTCGCCAAGAGCTTCGAACGCATACACAGGTCGAATCTGATAGGGATGGGTGTCATCCCGCTGGAGTTCGAGAAAGGACAGGACGCCGAGAAGCTCAAGATAGACTGCGCCAAGAAGATAACGGTGAAACTGCCTGCTGACATGAAGCCCAGGGACAAGATAACCGTCAGGTACACCAAGAAGGGCGACAAGAAGGAATCAGAGGCCATGCTGACATCGAGGATAGACGCGCCGATAGAGCTCGAATACTACAAGGCGGGTGGCGTGCTGAACTACGTGATAAAGAGGCTCGCCGCCGGAAGCGTTTAAGAACGACCCCAACCTTTAAATATCAGAAAACCGAAAAATCATATTCAGGGGGAAGTGGATGGAGAACTCGAACAAAACTCGACACCTAGAGGAGCTGCGCGACCAGTGCCTGAAGGTCCAGTCGACGGAACACGTGGCCATAATAAACGCCAGGAACGAGAAGATGCCTTCGGGAGGCCTTTGGGGGACCGTAGAGAAGAGGATGCACAACGGGTGGGTCCTGGTGGAGGTGGAAGGCGTGCTGGTGACGGTGCACTGCACAAGGCTTGCGGAGCTGGAAGAGCTCGGGCACTATGGCGCAAAGCACGCATAAGATGTAGGGATCACTGCTCCTTGTCGCAATTGCACGAGGAGTTGTCTCCGCATCCGCATGAGCCGCAGCTTCCGCACTGGCACTGGTTCATCTTTCTCAGCTTCCTGAAAACCATGTGCTCGCCCATCATGTAGCCCTTGATGAACGCCCTGAGTTCCTTCTCGCTCAGCGCATTCAGCATCTCGTCCCTCTTCTTCCACATCAGCATCCGTCTTTCGAAGTGTTCGTCCATCTCGCCTTTCACAGTATCACCTATGCAATAGCACAGCCAAAGCTTATATAACGGGCGTGCCGTCCACCCGACCTAAGGCCTGAGGGCCGCGTGCAACTCCGCTACGTCATCCACGCTCAAGCTTGGCATCCCTGCGATGAGCGCCTTCGTGAGTGCCGGGTTTGCCGCAAGCTTTTGGCTTATGTTCGGAGGAACAAGCTTTGCGACGATCTCCCCTTCCAGCCTTTTTCTATGCCTGGTTTCCTCAAGATAGCCCTGCTGGGTGATGTGGTAATTGCCGTATGTGCGCATGCCCTCGCGATGGTCCCATGCCACAAGGCCCATCCCTTCAAGCTGCGAAAGAAGCGCCCTTGCACCGGCCTGATTCCCGAATGCATTGCCGACGCTGTCTGGAGAGATGCCTCCGCCGCCCTCCCAGCTCCCTCCGCTGACTATCTGCAGCACGCGCATCTGCGGTGCCGTAAGCTCTGCCGTTCTAGTTCTCACTGGATTTCCACCCATCCTTTCACCGATACCCCTTGGTTTAACCCGATATTTAAAAGTATCTGGGGGCTAGGCTAAGTGTCGAGAAACAGCACACTTGAGTAGTGAACATGGGGGTACAGGGAATTGAACCCAGGCCCGCGCCGTGTAAAGGCGCTATCCTACCACTAGACGATACCCCCGAGGACAAGTATCCTTAGCCACGAATTCTAATATATCTTTCGGAATCACTTTGGCTTGTCTTTGAGTTCCGCGTCGTCTATGAAGTAGAAGCCAGATGTCCCCTGCCATTCTGTGTGGTCCTTCTTGATGTTTATCCACTTCTTGAAGAGCGGCGCATCGAGAACAAAGGTCTCTGCTTCTCCTCCTTCGAAGAGCAGGTTGATTCCGTAATCCCTCTTGACGAGCAGGAGCCGGTCTATCATGCCCTTGTCAATGCGCTCGCCAAGGAACGTCCTGTCGAGCCCTTCTGCCGAGACTGCTGTTATTATCGCATCGAAGTCCCTATCGAGTTCGTACAGCTCGTCCATCGGCTCGATGTGCCAGAGCGGCGCGATGTGCTCGATCTTAAGCTTCTTGCAGAGCGCGTTTATCCTATCTCCCTGATAGACGCTGTACGTCGCTCCAGTTATGAGCGTCGTGACGTCGTTGTCCTTGAGCGCCTTCTCGAGGTCCTTGAGCTCTTCTTCCTTCTTTCCTTCAGTCTCGACAAATACATGCTTCATGCCCATGGACTCTGCCTGGAGCTCGGTCCATTTTGTGTTCGGATAGTGGAACATGTAGCTGTTCTTGTTCTTCGACTGGATCGTGAGAAGTAGTTCGACCTTTATCCCTTTTGCCAT
>JASHUB010000050.1 GCA_030040265.1 Microcaldota archaeon | reverse complement strand
TGCTGCGCATCTGCATGCCTGCGATGTCGAGAAGGTCCTGCGGGATGGCCTTCACTGCCTCGTAGACTCCGAAAGCGATGTTCCAGAACATGCTCGTGAAGAGCAGGAATATCACGGCGAAGTTTATCCCGATGTACCCCGGTATGACCGAGACGATAAGATATATCGCGACAGGGAAGAATCCCAGGATAGGTATGGTCTGCCCTATGTCCAGTACGGGAAGGATTATCCCCTCTGCCTTCTTGCTGCGCGCGGCCGCGACCCCTACGGCTATGGAAACGAGTATCGAGACTATCAGCGTGATGAACAGCCTGGTCCAGGTGTAGGCAAGGTCGACGGCAAGGGTCTCAAGCAGGTTCACGCTGATAGAACGACTCGAAGGTTAAAATACCTTGCTTGTGCAAGTCCTAACGGTAAAGATGGAGGTAACCGTAACGATCCCGACCTACAGGACGCGTCCGACCGTCTGGCGGCTCCTCGCCTCGCTAGAGAAGCAGTCCTATAGGAGGTTCAGCATCGATGTGATCTACAAAGAGTCGGATGACCGAAAGAGGGACAGAAAGGTCCTTGACAGGCTAAAGGAGAACAAGAAGCTGAGCATCCGACTCGTCAAGCAGTATCCAGGGCTTTTTGAGGAGGCCATGAACACCGCGTTCAACAAGACTGGATCCGATATCGTGATAAACACGGACGATGACGCGTACGCATCGAATGACTGGGTGCTGGAGCACGTCAAAGTCCACAAGAAGCACCGGAAAGTGGGTATGGCCACCGGCAAAGTTGTTGAGAAACTCGATGACGTAGAAGGCTTCGAGGCGAGGCTCAACCTCTTCCTCCACAGGCAGAAGTGGAGGCTCAACAACCACACCCTGATCGACAGGCCGATAGATGAGAAGTTCAATGGCTACGGCATGTATATCGGAAAATCAGGCATGCTGGTGGACACCGGCAGAAAACAGAACATGATAAACACGTTCAAGCAGCATGGGGTAAACATGAGCTGGAAACGCGAGGCTCTTGAAGGCTTCAGGCTGCCTGGTTACACCAAGCAGGGAGGTCGGAACGAGGCTGCGGCAGCGATCGAGTGCATAGACAGGGGCTACTCCGCAGTATGGTTTGATGGCGCGATCAACCACCACCCGCTCATAGAGTCGGACAGCCGAAGCGCATCCCTGGCAAACATACCACGGGTGCTGACCGCAGAGAGCGTGGTGTTTGCATACTACACTTCAAAGAAGTTCGACATAGACATTGACACACTGCGCCTTCGCACAGCGATAGACGACCGGCTTGCGAGACTCATAACGAAGAACAAGAACGATGGATACTCGATAGGCTACGGCATCGCAAAGGCAGCGATAGACGGCGCGTGGGCGCCGGCAAAGGTGCGTGCAACTATAACAAAAAGACTGGCTCAGCCGACCCGTTTTGCATAAAGCACTCTGCCGCGTCTCAAGCTCGTCTCGAAACCCGCCTCTTTGAGCTTGCCGATCAGGCTTGCCGGGCCTCTGTGGTACTCTAGTATTATACTTCCAAAGCATCTAAGCGTCTCTTTTGAAGAACCGAGTATCGATTCATACTCGCACCCTTCACAGTCCATCTTAAGGACAAGGTCAGGCTGTTTATACATCTTCGAAATGGTCTCAAGAGTGATTATCTTCACTTCCTTGCCTTCCTGCCCTTTCAGCGAACTCTTCTCGACCGAGTCCATACCGCTTGTACCTATGAACGTGTCCGGTAGCCTCACCGTCTCGTCCTTGCCCCCTACACCGCTGTTCAGGAGTTCTATCCGCTCTTCCATCTTGTTCAAGGCGATGTTCTCCTTTGCCTTCCGGTATGTTGCAGGAAAAGGCTCGAATGCATGGACCATCCTTGCGCCCCTGGTCACGAAGTAGACCGCAGAGTCGCCGATGTTTGCGCCGACATCGACCACGGTCATGCCCTTAACATCTATGCTATCGTATTCGCCAGAATAGACTTCGCTAAGCATGAGCAGTGCGGCTCCGATCTCCGCTTCGTTGCTGCAAGTGAACTTCAGGCTGCCGTCTATCACTATGGTGTTCCCATCCAATTTCAGCCTGCCGTTCAGGCTTTCTGCCTTCTGCAGCCCCCAGTACTTTCCGCTGAAGAATGAGTAATAGTCATTCTTGCTCCTGACCTTCATGCTATCTCCTCTTTTGGTCACGAAGGTAGTCTCCTTAATCAGGCCGAGCTTGAACAGCGGCACGACATACCAGTTCTTCATGTTTTGCCGGAGGTCATTCATCTTCATTAGCTCCTCTTGAACGCTCATGGTTTCACCCTAGAAGTTTGTTCCATACAGTTTATTGGCCAGCTTGATAAAGGACTTTGCCCTGTATGCGAGAGTTCCTTCCTTCTTTATGAACTCGAAGCCTTTCTGCCTGAGCTTTAGCCGTTTCTCTTCATTGCTGTTGAAATCATCGACAAGGTCCTTCAGTTGCTCCTTGGTCTCGAAGAGTACTGAGCAGTTGTTCGTTGCAGGCAAGGCCGACGGATTATTGGTCAGGCATATCGCCCCAGATGCGATCGCTTCGAACACCCGAGAATTGGCTATCTTGTTGCGGATTATCCCCTGGCCATTGAGTCCTAGTGATATCTTCGAGTCCCTGCATATCTGGTCCTTCTCTTCTTCCGAGATGTACGGCGGCGTCGGGACGACCCTGCAATCCGCCCTGTTTTGATACAT
>JASHUB010000049.1 GCA_030040265.1 Microcaldota archaeon | reverse complement strand
CGCGTCCTCTTCCGGCGTCCTGAATATGAAATAGTTGAACATGTTAGCGAGGATTCCCTTAAGCAGCTCCGGCTTGAGCTGGCTCATGTACTGCACGGACATGAACAGCGACAGGTTGAACTTCCTCGCCTCTGCTAGTATGGTGACAAGGGCGTCGCTCTGGACCACAGATGCCTCGTCCACGATGAGCAGTATCTTCTTGTTGACCTGCCTGTTCTGCGCGATGAGGAAGACCTGCTGGATAAGCAGACCCGCTATGAGCTTCGTCGCCCGCTCCCCGAGGAATATCCTCGAGAGCGAGAAGGTGGTGAGGAAGTTCTTGTTCAGTATGTCTGCAAGGGCGTCCGATGACGTGCTTCCGAACACCGGCAGGAAGTTGAGCTCGTCTATGAGCGTGAGTATCGGCATGATCGCGGTCTCGTAGAACTTGGTCTGG
Source organism: Microcaldota archaeon (assembly GCA_030040265.1). GTDB lineage: Archaea > Micrarchaeota > Micrarchaeia > Micrarchaeales > CABMGC01 > JAKAWC01. The sequence continues at coordinate 4,643 of JASHUB010000049.1, read as the reverse complement.
ATCTCCGGGAACTCCGCATCGAAGAAGTGTATCATGTTCTCGTCCACCTTCGGGTTCTTGAACATCTCCGACCTGTATTCGTACTCGGTCAGGAACTTCTTGATGTTGAACAGGGACATCTCGTTGACAGAGAAGAGAACGTATAGCGCGTACTTGAGCACCTGCTCCATCTTGGCGTTGAACTGGTTCTCGAGCAGCGTCTTGAACAGCATTATGGTCAGCTCTGTCGCGACCTTCGGCTCGGACTTCTTGGAGAAGAGGTCGCAGGCGTTCTTCTGGAAGTCGATGTTCACTGCGGGCTGGATCTGGCCCAGCTCCGCGAAGAGTGATGCGTGCGGGTCTATTATGACCACTGTGTAGTCCTTCTCCATGCCGCGCTTGACCAGTTCCCTTACGAACAGGGAGATGAACTTCGACTTCCCGACCCCGGTCTGCCCGACTATCATGGAATGCTTGTCGAACTCGTAGGACCTCAACGGCAGGTAGTGCTGCATTGCGAGATAAGGGAAGCCGTCCACTTCCAGGAAGCCGTCCTTCCTGTCCTGCGTGAACAGCCTTGTGACATTCTCAAGCTTGAGGTATATCGGGATCTCCTTCTTCTTGTACTTCACGTTCTGCGTCCAGTCTATCCTGTTGAGCAGGTAGAATGGGATGGTCGGAAGGGTCATGTTGACGACCACGTTCCTCCCGGATCCGGTCTCGAAGTAGAGATCCAGCCAGCTGGTGTGCACCTTCTTCAGGTGAGACCTGAAGTGCCAGAGCGCCTTTGTCATCCGCCTGTCCTTCTTCAGCTCCTCCCTCTCCTTGATGTCCAGCATGGACTTGTCAGGGGGGATGGTCATTATGGTTATGGCCTTGGATATGCCAGTTGGGTACCAGTTCTCCCTTGCCTCGGGCTTGAAAACGAAAGGCTGGATGCGTGTAGTGAGCGCCGAAAGGTCGCGCTTAGAGTGCAGGTGGAACTCGACCTCGCTCCTCTCGAAGTTCATCTCAAGGATGAAGTCGTTGTCGTAGTCGAATACGGCGTTTATGAAACGCTCCCATTTGATATCGGCAGGCTTGTCCTTCTGGATGTAAATCTCGAAGCTATGCTTATACTCTGGCGTTTGCAACACCTCTGCTGCCGGTCCCTTAGATTAGTAAGATTCTACACTACTAAATACCTTCCCTTTGATTTCCGAGCTCGCGCTATGACGTTGAAAAAGACAGAAAAAGAGGGCAGGAAACCTGCCCACCAAAGCGCTTACTTCTTCCTCATCATGGCCCAGGCGATTATTATGATTATGATAATCACAATGATTACCGCGGCCGCGATTTCGGTCGTGCTGGTAGACGAGTAAGCCGATGTTACTGCGGTGGTCGTTGCATTCACAGTTGGGGCGACCGTGGCCAGGACCGTTGCGGTCGGCGCTGCGGTCACCGTGACCGTTGTCGGAGCGACTGTCTGCCCTGCGACGGACACCGTGAATACCGTTGTCTGGAACGTAACTGTGCCTCCACCAGGCTTGATCGTGTAGATCATCTGGTTCTGCGCGTGCGTCTGAGCGAACGCGAGCCCTACCGAGGCAAGGCCGAGAACCGCCAATAGCATAACTACTACTTGCATTTTCATGCGAATCACGTTTGTAATTAACAATCTAAACCTTTAAATACCTAACCCTGTGCAGAAACCGTTTGTGAGAAGAGCGAACGCCTGTTCGTCAGGCCCTTCTCTCGTGTGCTAGCTGCTCAGGAAGTGGAGTCTTCTTCTGCGGGAGCGGTTCGTGGCTCTCGCTCAGCATCTCGAAAGAGACCAAGCGCCTTCCGTGGCGGTCCGTGTCCACAACCGCCTTCCTGGATCCGGGCAACACCTCTCGGATGACCCCAAGGTCTTGCCCCTGTGCCCCCAGGAGGACGACCACCCTCTCGTTCCTCCTGAACGGCAGCGGACTGTCGTTTGGTACGAAGTTGTGCCGTTTATCATGTGAGGGTCTAGCAAAAGGCATGGCTTCACCGAACAGATGTCCTTTTGATGCTATTTAAGCATTGCGAGGCAGCCCGTCTTTGATGCTAGATTCCCAGATAGTGCTTCATGCTCTCTACGGCCTGCCTGGCCTCTGCGGGTCTCTTCGCCTGCACCCCTGCGAAGTGCGCCAGCCACACGGACTGGTACAGCGAGTAGAAGGAGACGCGCTCCTCATCCACCTTCCCGTAGCCTTCGAGGAAGCCCTCCATCAGCCCCGTGCCGTAGCTGTTCTGGTTCACAACCGCCACATCGAACATCGGGTCGCCTGAGAAGGCGCTGGACGCGTCTATTATGCCGCTCAGCCTGCCCCTGTTTATCATGAGGTTGTCCTGCGTGAGGTCCGCGTGCAAAAGCCTGGGGTCGTGGAAGTCGAGCACGTCAACGTACTGGACGTAGAACGTCATGGCCTTGTTGAGCAGCGAGTCGCTCACTATGCGGTTGAACTTCAGCTCCACCATTATCCGGTCGAAGAACGGGTCCATGAAGTCCCTCCAGGTCTTCTTGCCGCCGACACCCTCCCTGACGAGGTATCCGTATCCGCGCGTCTTGACGCTGTGCATCCTCTTCGCGTACCTGCCCAGGTCGCGCATGGCCCTGTGCTTCTGCTCCCTGCTGAGGTGCGCGTTCCGCATGGCCGTGCCTGGCAGCGCCTCCTCCAGGACGTAGTACCTGCCGGTGCCGAGCGCCCTCGGTACGGGGACGCCGAGCCCGGACCACTTCTTGAACGCCCATGCCTCGGTTATCACCCTGCTGGACTTGAGCCTGGTCGGGAACTTGAGGACCAGCTCGCGGCCCCGCTCAGGGTATATCATGTAGACCTCGTTGTCGAACCCCTCGTGCTTTTCCTCGACACGCGCGACGCCCATGCCAGTCTTCGCCTTCACGATGCGCTTTATGGACGCGAGGTTGTGCATAAGGATAAAGGCACAGGGGAGATTTATAGCTGTTTGGAGGACAGGAATATCATGGCGCGCAGCGGCAAGAAGCAGGGGCACCTCTTCGGCGGCGAGGAGGAGAACTGCAGGTTCTGCCAGATAGCTGAAGGCGAGGACAAGGAGACTGTGGTGTACGCAGGCGAACTCACGCTCGTGTCGCTGGACCACAGGCCATTGTTCAAGGGGCATTGCCTGGTCACGCCCAGGAAGCACATAGAGGCGATAGAGGACGTGCCGGACGACGTTCTGGAGGACCTATTCAAGACCGTGAGGATGGCATCGAAGGCTGTGACCGAGGCGATGGGCTCGGACGGAACACTGATCGCGGTGAACAACAGGGTCAGCCAGAGCATCCCGCACATCCACGTCCACGTGGTGCCGAGAAGGCACAAGGACGGCCTGCACGGCTTCTTCTGGCCGCGGATGCAGTACGCAAGCGACGATGAGATGAAGGATGTCGCAAATAGGATAAGGAAGGCGATGACCGAATAGAATAAATACCAGGGAGCGCGAAGGGTTAGCGTGGAACTATGGCAGCACCATCGACGAGTCGGGTCAAAGCGCCTGCACAAGGCAGGGAAGGAGCGAATGGAAACTCTTGCATGGCCGTCCAGCTCTCGCAGCTCAGGGACTCGGTCAATGGCCCAGGGCTTATCGCTAGCGCGAAAAGGGCCATCTTTGAACTGGTCTTCAGGAACGACTGAAAGCCATACGGGTGCTTCCACAGCGGGCAGAGATTGGCATCCGATCGCGTAATGCATTCGAATAAACGTTCGAGCAGGCTGTTTTATATATGAGGCGAAGCAAGCTGTTATGAAGTGACTTACATGGCAGGAGCACCGTTAGCAAAGAAGACACCGGGAGAGCAGGCAGTAAGAACGCCGTTCAGCATTGAAGCGGCCAACCGCGCGCTATATGCGGGAGACATCGCGCAGCTGAGGGCATGGGTCCAGGACGGGTCGTTGAACAGGGGCAACATCGACGCCAACACCGGCAGGATGGAGTGCACGCTGCTGCTCCGCGCGCTGTCCAACGCGGCAAACCCGGAGATACGCTTGGATGCGGCGAGGCTCTTCCTTGATGCCGGCGCGAACCCCGATGTCTGCGACGCCGTGGGGAGGCATTCTTCGCTTTACTTCTACCAGTTCGACTTTATCTATGGCATAGACAAGCTGCTCGAGCACGGATGGTCAGACAAGAGACAGATGCAGTTGTCCGTCGCGATGGTCGAGCAGAAGGAGCGCCCAGATTTACTTGAAGTCTTTGCGAAGCACGGCGTTGTGCCTACCGATGAGAGCAGGGCAGAGGTCGCTGAATTCTTGGCACTGAGAAGGGAGCACCCATCGCCTGTCGAGCATGTCAGCTTTTTCGATGGCAGGATCACCGGGGTCGTGGTCCATTTGGAAGTTCCGCAAATCGAGGAGAAGCCTGAGGAGCAGCCTGCTAAGAAGGGATGGCTGAGGAGAGCCCTAGGCAGGGTTCTCAGGACCCAGCCGCCCGTGCCCCCTGTGCCATATTCGGGCAAGGAGCCCCGTTGAGCATCCTGCAGTAGTATTTCTTCGTGTCGACCTTTATCCCGAGGTTGTACAGCATCTCGATCAGCTTGCACACCGGAAGACCGGCTATGCTGTTCTCGCACCCCTCTACTTTCTTGACCAGAGCCCTGCCGCCGGCGAGCAGGTTGTAGCTGCCGGCCGCGTCGA
>JASHUB010000048.1 GCA_030040265.1 Microcaldota archaeon | reverse complement strand
AAGGCAGGGGTGGAGATAACGTTCGTCTCCGGTGAGAGCTCCTATGGGAAGGAGTTCCTGATGGGCTTCAAGGGGATCGGCGCGCTGCTGCGGTACAAGTAGCCTTCCGGCGATAAAACCCGGTTTTCTTGTATGCCACTATTTCTCCGCGCTGCGGATGCTTTTTAAAGCTTGTCAGGTCAAGTCTATTTCGTTTCAGATTTGGTTCGGGGGAATCAAAGAGGACCAAAAGGTGATATGCATGGAGAGGGGATTCAGCCTATACGATATAGAACAATTCATGCGCGAGGCCGGTGCCGAGCGCGTGTCGGAGGACGCGATAATGGACATGGAGCGGATGCTGGAAAGGCTCGCGGAGAAGGTGGCCAACAAGGCGCTCATCTACGCTGAGCACGCCGGCAGGAAGAAGCTGATAAAGAGGGCGGACGTCATGCTCACGCGCGGCGCATCTCACAAGAAAATCGTCTACAGGAGGGCGGCTGCCTTTAGGAAGAACGCCAAGCCGACGAACAGTATCTCGACTATCCACATGTAGAGCGAGACCTCCCACTCCTTCATGGGCTTGATGTTCATCATTATGTGCGTCCAGCTGTAGATCTTCTTGCCGTATGGCGCAGCGAGCGTGCCATCCTTCTGCGGCACCCCTAGGTCGGTAGTCTTGAACCTGCCCCTCAAGTGCAGGAAGAACTCTATTATCCACGGAATGAACACGACCAGCCCGAAAGCCTCCATGTTCCCCAGCACGGCGGCAGCGACGAAGGCGGCACCGTAGCAGTATGTGAAGCTGTCTCCGGGCAGTATCCGTATAGGATACTTGTGATACCAGAAGAACGGTATTATCGATGCGACAAGTATCGCGGAAATGAGCGCGCCTGTGTATGTGCCATAGACTATGCTGTATAACAGGAGGCCTATCGCGGCTATGAGGCCGGTGCCCGATATGAGCCCATCGAACCCTCCGAGAAGATTGAAAGCGTTAGCCACGAAGATCACGGCGAGAGGAAGCAGCACCAGCGGATACCATAGCCCGAAGTTGACCGCGCCAAGGAACGGAAGCATGACGGTGGTCATGCCTGCATTCACGGCTATGAGCGGTATCGCGCCTACCACGGTGAACAGCGGCTTCTGCCACTGCTTGAGCCCCTTCCTTATGTCCTTCATGCCTGTCGTCTCGACCATCGAAGACTTTATGTTCAGTTCATCGAGGAAGCCGACGCCGGTTATGAGTATGACGGACAGCACCGCGGCGAAGAGGAACGAGAGCGACGCTACAGCCGAGTAGAGTCCGAAGCTGTCGCCAAAAATGTAAGCCAGCATGCCTATGGTGAATCCGAATGCCACGGAGACGCCGCCGGCGGCCGGCAGCATCGTCTTCCTGCGCGTGTCTGGATTCAGGTTGACGAAGACTATGCCGGATTCGACCATGTACGACCTTATGAAGAATATGGCGAGCAGCGTCCCTACGAACGAGATGATGGCTGGGATGATGAGCGTCAGGTGTGTGGTGTACATTCTAGCACTGGTATGCTTTATATCGCATATGAACTAATAAAAACTCTTCTGTGCAAGATTAATTGACTATTTACGACGGAGATTTGTTGCTGGCCGCTGCTCTTTTCATAGGATTCGTGACGCTCGTATTCCTCGGAATTACCGCGATTGACGTGTCCGGTTACTTCAAGCGGAGGGAACCCCATGCGGCAGCGTCATCGTACGCGCCAAAGACCCTGGTGATCATACCATGCAGGGGAACCGATGTTACGCTTGGTGATAACCTAGCTTCACTGGCGTCGCAGGATTATGGCGGGTACAAAGTTATTGCTGTTGTGGACAGCGATGGCGACGCCGCAGTGCCGTTCATAAAGAAGGCGAAGCTGGATTACATAATAGCGTCGTCAAAATGCACAAGGTGCAGCGGCAAAGTGAGGGCAGTCAGCACGGCGTTGGAAAGGTTCAAGGATTACGATGCGTACGTGATAGCGGACTCGGACATACTCGTGAAGAAGGACTGGCTCTCGCTCCTGATCGCTCCGCTTGGTGACAAGAGCATTGGGCTTTCCACGACGTTCCCGTTCTTCAACCCGCTTGGCGGCTTCTGGACGAACGTGAAGATGGTGTGGGGCTTCGTTGGCGACGGCCTGATGGAGACGAAGGCGACACGATTCGGCTGGGGAGGCTCGCTGGCCTTCAGGAAGGACCTGCTCGATGATGGAGGCCTGGACTTCTTCAGGGACTCGGAGTACTCCGTGTCCGATGACGTTGCGATAACGAAACTCGTGAAGGGCAGGAAGCTTGGCCTTGCATACGTAAGGGGGGCGAAGCCGCTGGTGAATTCTGACGACGATTTTGCGCGGCTCTCGGAGTGGTCGAACAGGCAGACGGCGTTCAGCATAATGGGCTACCGCGCCAATCTCTATTACGGGATAGCTTTCTACTCCGCTGAGATACTGCTATTCGCTTCGGGAATAGCGCTGGCGCTCTTGGTGTCACCAATCTTTATCCTGTTCCTGCTACACTTCGCGCAGAGCCTTGCAAGGAACTGTTCGCGGGCGAAGAGGGCGTATGCTTCGCTGGCGCTGATAACCATATTCATGCCGTTCTTCTACCTCGCAAATCTCCTCGTGGCAAGCGGCAAAAAGACCGTAGTCTGGAGAGGAAGGCAATACACGCTGAAGAGTTAGAGGAGGTTCTCCTTTATCCAGTCCCTGAACTGGTCCTTCGGGATCGCTCCGATAGACTGCGCCTTTGCGCTGCCCTTCTCGAATAGCAGTATCGTAGGTATGGACATTATGCCATACTCCTGGGCGATGTTCGTGTTCTCGTCAACGTTGAGCTTCGCGAACTTCACCTTGCCGCTGTAGTCCTTCGAGACCTCTTCTAGGGTCGGCGAAAATACCTTGCACGGCCCGCACCACTCGGCCCAGAAATCAACCACAACAGGAGTATCAGACTTTAGAACTTCTCTGTCAAAATTTTTCTCATCCAATTCGATCATTTTCATCCCCCCACAATCGTCGCGCAGACTAATTATGGGAGTTATGTTTTATAAACCTTATATTGGATTCTATGGCTTCTAGTGTCTGGTCTAACTCGCGTTTTATGTCTTCGCGCATGTTTTCCTTCTTTGCGAAGAACGCCTTTATGTCGTCGAGAAGCGCCTCGTCCCTAACGATCCTAAGGCCGGTCACGAAGCGGTACAGAAGCGACACCGAAGGCCCGTACATGCGCATGAAGATTTTCCAGTTCTTCTTCGTCCACTTCCAGACGAGGTCTGCGTTGTCCAGGTTGGAGCCCGCCGCCCCGGCAAAGAGGATCTTGTCCTGTATCCTGACGTTGTCTGTCAGGCAGTATTGAAGCCCCTGCTCAAAGCATCGTCGATCCTTGAATCCGGCGAGCGCGCCAAGCAGGCGCATCTTCTCCTGCGGAAGCTGCTCCTTCTCGTACATCGCCCTGATCGACGCGAAGTCGGACGCGTCGCCGCTCCTGGCAACGTTCGCATACACCGCGGACCTGATGTCCTGGTCGATGACTGCGCCGGATGCGAGTTTGTGGAACAGTTCACGCGAGCGCGCTATCGCTTCCCTGTCGCCGGCGATGCCTAGCGAGGACATTGCAGCGTTACGCAGCCTGGTGCTGAGCGCGTCTTCGCCCTTCTTCTTCTCCCACCCGACCTCTGCGATGAGTCTCCTGCCGGCCGTTTTCAGCAGCATGCCTGCGCGGGCGCCCTTCTTCTCGCCGAGCATCAGGTATATCCATGTGAGCCCCGAGATCAGTTCCACGTTCGCGGGGTATCCGACTTCGGAGCAGTATAGATCGATGAAGTTCAGGTACCTCGAGGCTTTTGTGCGCGATGTCCTTGCCAGCGAGAAGACGTCGTTCTGGACGCCCCACGCGTCTGTCGAGTTTATCTCTCCGGCAGCGATGGCCGCGCCGAGGTGCTTGAGGAGCGCGTTCGGATACTCGACCCTGTAGAGTCCGCTCTGCCCGGAGTTGAGAAGGATCCATCTTGCATTTCCCGTGCCGACCGACGCGCGCTTCCCTGACATGAGCATCCTCTTTTCGGATTTGCTGCCCGCTAGCCTGTACGTTATCGGGATCGGCCAGACGCTTCTGTCGGTTACCTCGCTGATGCAGTACCGCTCCTGTGTCAGCAGCGCCCTGCCTCTCCTCGCTTCGACCTTGACTATCGGATATCCGGTGGCGTCGGTCCAGTAGTTGGCAACCTTCTTGACGTTCAGGCTGCCCCTAGAGGCCCCGGCTATCGCGTCCCACAGGTCGTCCTTGCTGGCATTCGAGTAGGCGTGCTTTTTCAGGTAAGCATTAAGCCCCTTGCGGAACGCGTCCCTGACGACGTAGTCTTCTATCATGTCCAGGAGCCTGCCGCCCTTCTCGTAGCTTATCCTGTCGAATATCGCGCTTATCTGCGCCGGGGTCTTCACTTCAACGCTTATCGGATGCGTGTACTTTGACTGGTCTATCGCGAACGCTGTGTTCTTCGAGTCTGCAAGCTCCAGCTCGTTGACCCTCCACTCGGGGAACAGCGTGTCGGTAGACTTCTTCTCCATGAAGTTGGCGAAGCTCTCGTTCAGCCAGAGGTCATTCCACCATCGCATCGTGACCAGGTCGCCGAACCATTGGTGCGCCAGCTCGTGGCCAATCACCTCGGCTATCCTGTGCCTCCCTGCTATCGGAGTGTTCTTGTCGCCGAGCAGCGCGGTCTCCCTGTAGGATATTGCGCCCCAGTTCTCCATGGCCCCTACAGGGAAGTCCGGTATGGCGATCATGTCGAGCTTGGGCAAAGGATATCGGATCCCGTAGTACCTCTCGTGGTGCGCGAGGTATCGTTTAGTGTAGTCCAGCGCGATCGGCATCAGCTTCTCTTTTCCGGGAGTGGCGACAACCCTGAGCCTGACGTTCCTGTACTTGCCGTTTATGTGCGAGTACCTGCCAACGCCGATGTAGAGAAGATACGTAGACATGACCGGAGACTTGGCGAACATCACGAGCTTCTTGCCTTTCTCTGCATCTTTCTGCGATGCTATCGGCATGTTGGAAATGCATTCCAGCGCTTTGTCCACGACCAGCGACAGAGAGAACGTTGCCTTTAACCCTGGCTCATCAAAGCATGGGAATGCACGCCGCGCGGACACTGGCTCGAACTGGGTGGATAGCACGTATCCCTTCTTGCCGTTGTACGCGTATCTGCTCCGGTAGAGCCCTTCGAGTTCGTCGGTGGCCCGTCCAACGAACGAGAGCCATAGCTGGGCCTCTCCGGATACCTTCTTCCTGAAGCTGAATGTCACCTCCTCGTCACGCTCTTTCGAGATGCTTGCCTTCTGCTCCTGTCCAGATGTTACTATCGTGGCGCGCTTTATCTTGAGGCGCGAAGAGTTCAGGATGATCTTGTTAGTTGGCCGCTTTATTCTGACTGTTATCGACTCGGTGCCTTCGAAGACGAAGGTCTTGAGGTCGGGCGAGACCTTGAGCTCGTAGTGCGATGGCACTACGTTCTCTCCAAGAGTCTCATGAGTGACAGCCATGCTCTGCATTCACATAAAAAGTTTTTATACCTGCCCTCCGTTCTTGGCCGCCTTGATGAACTCCAGGACCTCCTTCGCGTGACCGGCCGGACTGACCTTCGGGTATATCTTGATTATCTTGCCCGTCGGATCGAGCACGAACGTCTTCCTCAAGACACCCATCCCGAATATGCCCTTGTCGCCCCACGCCCCGTAGGCCTGTATCATGTTACGGGTCAGGTCCGAGAGGAGCAGTATGCCAAGCTTGCACGACTCGACGAAGTGTTCGTGCGACTTCGTGTCGTCCCTGCTAACACCCACCACGTTCGCGCCGACGCTGTCGAACTCGGGAAGGTACTTCGTGAACTCCTTGGCCTCCATCGTGCATCCGGGGGTGTTGTCCTTCGGATAGAAGTAGAGGACCAGGTATTTCCCCTCGAATTCCTTGCGGGTGTGCTCCTTCCCGTCTGAGCCCTGCAGCTTGAAGTTCGGCGCGAAGATTCCTACGTCTAGCATCAGATCACTTCTATTGATGCTTTGCTACTACGGATTTTTATTCCTATCCACCCGCAGATATATGCACATCGCGGTGCAAAGCATGGGTTCGGACATTGACGTCGGGTCGCTCCTTGGCGGAGTACACGGTTACAGCGAGTTCCTGACGGGAACAGAGCTGAACAGGGAGCTCAAGCGCCTTGCCTCTTCTGGAAAGATAAAGCTTGCCAGCATCGGAAAGAGCAAAGGCGGCAGGCAGATATACTGCGCGGTCCTCGGAAACGGGAAGAAGAACGCGCTCGTCTTCGGTTTCCCGCACTCGAACGAGGCCGTCGGCTCGCTGACCTGCCTTGAACTGATAAAGGCGATACCTAAATCAAAGGCCATGCAGCAGTTCAGGTGGTACATAATACCATGCGCCGATCCGGATGGCGCGGCGCTTAACGAGGGCTGGTTCAAGGGGAAGTTCACGCTGAGGAAGTACGTCCACAACTTTTACAGGGGAAAGCTGTCCGCACAGATGGACTGGTCGTTCCCAGTGGACTACAAGGGACGCAGGTTCAGCGGCTCGCCGCCAAACGTCAAGGCGCTGGTCGGGCTCATCATGAAAGTGAAGCCAGAATTGGTCTTCCCGATCCATAATTCAGGCATGGGGGGAGCGTACTTCTTCCTGACGCGCAGGATGCCTTCTGGCTACTACAAGGAGGTGTCGGAGTTGTGCAGGTCGTTCTCTGTGCCGCTGGACATGGGTGAGCCGGAAGAGGAGTTCATGGTCACGCTAAGGAAGCCGTTTTACATGGTTCCGTCCTTCTCTGATTATAGCGGGTACTTCAAGGACGAGATCACTTCCAAGAAGTCGCTGCCGATAGGGACCACCAGCGTTGATTTTGCAAAGAGTTACAACAGGAAACTCTTTGGGATCGTGGCGGAGGTGCCGTACATAATCGATGACCGGGTGCAGGACAACTCGCCGACCACGATGCACAGGAGGGATGAGCTATCAGAGCGGATCGGCGAGAGGCAGGAGCTCGCGGATACGCTCCGGCACGCGCTGGAATGCGATGGGGTCAACAAGAGGTCTCCTTTCTATGGAACGCTTGAGTGGCTTCTAGGCGCCACGAAAAACAGGATAGAGATGGAGAAGAAGGCCCTGAAGGAAGGCAAGTACGGGAAACGTGCCACCGTCGCGGAGAAGTTCAGCAGCGAGGTCATCGAGAGATTCTACGAAGCTGTCGCGCTCGGCGAAGTGAGGAGGCTCCTCTTAGAATCGAGGTCGTGCGCGGAAGAGCACGACACGCTGCGCAGCGTCGACAGGGAGATCGACTTCTTCATAAACAAGATAGAGAATGAGGGCGAGCCAAAGGCGCTACCTATACGCGATCTTGTGCAGGTTCAGCTGGGCTTCCTTCTTATATCGATAAAGCACCTTGGCTAGGCTTATCCTCTTCGCTTTTAGACAATGAGGCGCTGCAAAGGGTTAAATATTATCCGCAGCTTAGGCATATTCGGTGAATCGATGGGGGGACAAGGACCTATAGCGCAGATCGCAGGCACAAAGCCTAAGTCAGCATATGCTGAGTTTGTAGACTACGGCAAACTGGACCCCGTGAAGAGAGAGGCCCTTGACCTGTTCGGGCCGACGCTCAGGAATCCGGAGAGGCTCGGCGTCAGGATAATTCCGGAGACGCTTGGAGAATCTGCTATAGCCATAGCCCTTGATGGCGCAAGCTACCACCTCGCCTTCAATGTCGAGGGGCTTGGCACGAAGGTGCTTATCGCTGATGTGATGCACGCAGACCCTCGAGGAGGAAAACTTTCATACTTCGAAGGCGTGGGGGTCGACAATGTGGCGATGTCCACGAACGACCTTGCGTCGATAGGAGGTGATCCTATTGTTTATGGCGACCTGATAAGCACTCACAACTCGGATTGGTTCGAGGGAGATGGCAAGACAGGTGCGCTATTCCGTGGTTTCAGGAATGCTGCAGACCGACTCGGGATGGGCATCCCATGCGGAGAGACTCCTTCCCTCAAGGGCATAATAATCCCTGGGACACTGGACTTGGCTGGTGCATCTGTAGGTCTCATAAACCCTAAGAGCAACCTTACAGTAGGCCAGAACCTTGCAGAAGGAGACGTGATGGTGGGTATGGCTTCTAGCGGGATGCACGCGAATGGTGCGTCGCTGGCAAGAAAGGTCGCTGGAGAGCTTCCAGATGGCTACTTCACCCAGCTCCCTAGCGGAAAGCTATTTGGAGAGGAACTTCTAGTCCCAACAACCCTATACACCAGACCGCTAATCGAGATGCTGGGCTCGACGCCGATAAGCTACCTCCAGCCGATAACCGGCCACGCATGGAAGAAGATAATGCGCAACAGGAAGCCTTTCACTTACGAGGTAGAGTTCGTGCCGGAGGTGCCTGAGCTATTCCGTTTCCTACAAGAAAAGTCAAAAGTCCCAGACGCGGAGGCGTTCGCCACTTGGAACATGGGCGTCGGCTACGTCGCGATGATGCCAAGAGCAAGCGTAGACACGGCGATAGGCATCAGCGAGAAGCATGGCATAAAGGCGTTCGAGCTCGGTAGCGTGAAGAGAGGAGAAAAGGCCGTCAAAATAAAGCCGAAAGACATAGTCTACCAGGATGATTGAGCACTCTCATGGCAGGTGAAATGGTCCATCAACTACCATTTGCCTCTGGACTGCCACTTGCGACCGGGCCGGTATCCGGACCTGCGGTCAGAGAAGTCTTCTCTTTTCCTGCAGTTATGGGAGTGACGCCTCGTTTTATCCCCTTTAGCACAAGCCCGCACACGAACTTAGACCACGGGTTCATGTTCCCGTCATCATCCCTGCTTTTTGAGGCTGGGTCGCTTTGTATCGCGTCTATCAGTTTCAGCATGTCTTCAGGGCTCAGCTTCCCTTTCATGTACGCGAGAACGTCCATCGCCTCATCGAAATGAAGGAAGAAGAGCATCCTTGCAAGAGAAGGTGCCGCCAGTCTTATGGTGTCTGCTGGCTTCAGGGCCCGCGGCAGCGCCCTCAAGAGCATCACTGCCGCTTCTGTATGCTCGTCGTCCAGGGCAACTTCTACCATGCTGTGCCCTGCCTCGTAGAACAGTATGCTGTAGGCCTTTTCTGGCTTTAGTGTCAGCAGCCCGGCGATCCTGCGCTGCAGCTCCGCAGGCTGGCCTAAAGCAGAGAGCAGCTTCTGCTGGTATTCCGGTATGCTTATGTCACGCGCCACTTCTGCTATCGTTGGCGATCTAGACCTACCATGTGCTCTTGCAGGTGCCATAGAATCAGAGTTAGTTTCTTTTCAGGGTTTAAAAAGCTAACCAGGTGTTCGTTTAGGAGCATGGTAGTGGGGGTAAGGTCATTAGGCAGTGAATACCGACGTATAAAGCAATGTTATTTGACATGCTTTGCGTAATCCCCTAAGGCATCCTTAGCACTTAAGACCCTTCTTGTTCCACTACTGATTCCGTCATCGATTTTGTCAAGCTTTTCCTGTATCAAGAATTCCTTTATCTGTGAGTAGAATTCTTTGATGGTAAAATCAATAAATACTTTTGGATCTCCCGATTCCACAGATGCGACCAGTGCATCAAAATAGGGCTCCTTATTAACTGAGATATTGATCAGCGGGAACCCATTATCGAGTAATGCTTTATTTAATACTAATCGGCATATCCTCTTATTTCCATCAAGGAATGGGTGTATCTTATATAGGCTGTAATGTGCGACTGCCGCTTTCTCTATGGGATTTAAGGTGCTCTCGTTGTACCACTTGACAAAAGCGTCAAGTAACTTAATGACTTTAGCATGATGTGGCGGCTGGTATCTCAATTCCCTCTTGCCTGCAGTTTCTGAAACATCGTATCGGTATAAGTGGACCCTCTTAGTCCTGAATCTGCCGGGAGTCTTGGTCTCAAAAGTTGCCATTATTAGTCGGTGAAGATCAAGAAGATACGTTTTGTCTAATTTATGATGTCCTTTTATCGAGTCCACCGCGCGCAACATGTTTCTACTAATCTGCTCTCTTTGTGTTAATCCAAATCTTTTTGTGAGTGCAGCTTCAACATCGGAGATGCCTACATCGACTTCCTCGGTTGTTAATGTTGTTAGTGTGAAGCGTACTGTGCTATCGATGTCATATTTTCTTCGTTTGGATTCGGTGAGCTTCTGGAACTCTTGAGTGAATTCTTTGCAAAATAGCAGGCTCTTTATTACGTCGTCCTTGCTTGTAGCTTCGTTAGAATAACGCTTACCGGATAGTTTCTTTATTAGTTCTTGCTTGAATGTCTCTTCTACCTGTGCTAGGTCTTTTACGCTTGGGCGAGCCACTCCTATGTATTTACTGAAGCTTTTAGGACCAGTTACACGTCGGTAGCTTAGAAAGAAATAGTAGTACTTTCTGCCTTTTATTATCTTCGTAATAAGAGCCATGATATGGTTAGGTAGACAAAACTATTTAAATATGTCTACCTAACCGTTAGGTAGACAAACTTTGTCATTGGTGTCTACCTAACTGTATCTTCGGTTATCGTTTATAGGTGGGGTAAGGTCACTTGGCCGTGAACGCCGACGTATAAAGCATAGTGATTAATAGTAATTAATATTCTCCTCTTCGGAGACTACACTCTATACTCCACTTCAACCGATGTGGAGTTAAGGTCTCTGGGTCTGCTCAAGGGCTTCTTTCTCTTCTTCCACGGTTGGAGCGTCGAATCCCAGAATTTTCGATACAGTACGGCCAAGCGGCGTCGGAGGGAGCTTGACCGCCTTCTTGAGCTCCTCTGCCCGCAGTCTTTCGAGATACGCTGCCTGGAGTTCTGTGAGCTTCTTATTGAGTAAAAGCTTTACGGCTTCCGGGAGGGTCTGCTCTTCGTAATCGGTCAGCTTGAAGCCTCGTTCCACCATCTGTTTTAGGGCGGCATCCCGCATGCCCTCTCCCACAAATGGGTCCGGTTGGTGCGGCGACGGTCCTCTCGTGGTTGGACGACGCGCTCTGGGGTTTACGAAAGTGTACAGGTAATACAGATAAGCGGTTGGCGTGTTCTCGTTGGCCGCAACGTCTCCTCTAACGGTAAATGGAAAGTCGAGATCCCCCATCCAATTACCCTCCCCATAGAACCGATCGTAATATAACTTACCGACTGCTATCAGCCTCTCAGGATCCGTTTCGGTCTTGCCGCTTGTCATTGTTCGCGGTACTCCCGCTACCCACTTTTCTACCTGTGCTCCCGTGGCGAGCTTTGGTGCTTTTCTCACAGCTGGCATGATAATCACTGCAACAAATGAGTCCAGAATACTATTTAGAGGTTTTCATCGCTCTTCCTCGTTCGCGTGCTCCCGCAAGTCATAAATACCAGAGCCAATCAATGCCTAGATGTGATAACATGGCAAGGCTAGCTGTAGGGCAAGGCACATACAAGTCGGATAAAGGGTTGGCTGTACTAACCTTCACGCAGAAGGGGATTGATGGGATACCTGCCGGTAGGTTTTATGTCGGCACCGAAGTTACGATGTTTAAGTTCTGCGGCAACCTAGAATGGACGAGCACGCGTCTTCCAGATTACATCGCATCGGTGCTTGAGGTTCATAAGAAGCTTGCATATGGAAAAAAGGTTCTGGTTTTTGTAGGTGGGGAGGAGGCAGACTCTCAGGGAAATAGACCTTACATACTTGGCATCGCAGTTCTTTCGATGAATCTCGGGTTTTCGATGGACCCAAGGAAAGCCACTTCGCACAAGGTAGGTATCAGCCTGTTCCAGATAAGAGAGACTGACGGTACATTAGAGCAGCTATCCATGCTTACCGGAGCACAGGCAGTACTTCTTGAACAGGAAGTGACCGAGATGTATATGGCAGAAGGTCACAGCCTGCAGCTAGATAGGGCAGCATTTGAGAAGGCACTGAGGGAGAACCCGGCAGCAGTGATAGGTGGGGATTCTCAGGACTGACCGAGCCCGACCGATTGGCGGAGGGCGGTCGAGATTTGCCCAAGCGTGCCCTCTTGCCCTCCCGCCCGCGGGGCTCTGCATTTAGAATAGTGGAACTGTTAGAGAGTCAGCCGTCAAGTTCGATTCTCTCATCGACGACAAAGCCCGTTTTGTCGTCAGTAGGTGGGGGTAAGGTCACTTGGCTGTGAACGCCGACGTATAAAGCATAGCATTTAATAGTAATTGATATTCTCCTCTTCGGGAACTCCACTTTGCACTCCACTTCAACTGATGAGGATAATCATCGGTCTAAGACGGTCTAAGATATGAAAGAGTCTCTCGGACTGTGCACTTCTGAAGGGACTGGTCTCCGGGCTAGCCTGATCGCGCGGTTCAAGTCCAGCAAGCCCTCAAGATCTAGTTTGCGCACCGCCCTTTCAAGGTAAGATTCAATATCAAGTTTTCTCGAGGCTGACAATCCATGGTCAATTGCGGTGATCAGCTCGTATGCTGCTTCTTTGCGCAATGCTTCCCTTTCCTCACCAAGTACTCTTTCTCCAGCATCGGTGAGTCGGACATATTCGTAGGAAGCGGAATTCACACGTCCGCCTGGATTCTGCGAAGGGAGTTCATAAGATTGGGTTTCGCCTGTAGAGACCCAGCCCAAGCCCTCAAGCTGAGGAATTAAGTATGCCTCCGCCCCAAGCACCAACCTGACATCCGTTAACTTAGCCTCTCCCTTTACGCTAGAATCGGCTACCACCTTACTTATATGCTGCAGTGCTCTGAGCTGCGGTTCACTTGGTCTTGCTCGCAATTGCGCTGCCATGTTTACCCCAAAAAGCATGAGTTTCTCGTGATATTAAAAGGTTTCTATGCTTTTTTGGAATAGTGGAACGGTTAGAGAGTCAGCCGTCAAGTTCAATTCTCTCATCGACGACAAAGCCCGTTTTGTCGTCAGTAGGTGGGGGTAAGGAGAATCGAACTCCTGCTTACAGAATGTCAATCTGTCGTCCTACCACTAGACGATACCCCCGTCTAAGCATAGTAAGTTTAACCGCTCATGCTTTTATAAATTGTCATACCTCGATGGTGAAGCCGTCGTTCGGCGCAGAGACGTTGCCGAAGACCTCCTTCGCTTCCTTGACCAGCTCGGTCGCTGTCTTGTGCCGCGCGCTTATGTGTGTGATTATCAGGAGCTTCGCCTTCGCCTTCTTGGCGACCTCGGCTGCCTCCCTTGCAGTGGAGTGGCCGCGCTCCTTTGCCAGCTTCCCCTCTTTATCTGAATACGCGGCCTCGTGTATCAGTACGTCGGCACCTTTAGCCGCAGTCGCTGTCTCCTTCACTGGCCTTGTGTCAGTCGCGTATGCGATCTTCTTGCCCACCTGTTCCGTGGTTATGCTCGATAGTGTTACGGTCCTTCCTCCGACCTTTATCCTGCCCTTCTTCTGGAGCTCTGAGAACATCTTCCCCTTCAGGCCAAGCGCTTTCGCCTTCTCTATTATGAACCTTCTCATGTCGTTCTCCTTGAAGATGAAACCGAGCGCCGGCACCGTGTGCTTCAGCCTGAACGCAGATATCTTGAAGTCCTTTCCTTCGTATGCGACGCCCGTCTTTATCCCCTTGATTATTATCGGGTAGTTGATTATCGCACGGTCGAAGACCACTAGGTTCTTGATGACCTTCTCCTCGCCCGCGGGTATGAATATGAGCAGCGGTTCCTTCCTGCCCTGGAGGGCCAGCGTCCTGACCAGGCCAGCTACGCCTATTATGTGGTCCCCGTGCGCATGGCTGAGAAATATCGCCCGCACCTTGAACATGTTCACTCCGTACCTGAGCATCTGCGACTGCGTGCCCTCGCCGCAGTCGAAAAGGAACGTGTCTCCCTCGTGGACCAACGCAACGGCCGGCATGTGCCTGTTGACCGTAGGGAGGGATCCCGAGGTGCCCAGCATCGTTATCTTTATCATTCTCATTCCTCAAGCTCGATGGTTACCGTCTTATTCTTTAGGTCTATTGCTTTAATCTTTATGTTCTTAAATGCGCTCTGCAACTCTTCCGGAGTGACGCGCTTCTTCTCCTTGAGGTAGGCGATCAGCTCGTTGATCTCGTGCGCTCTCGCGAATATGGAGTGGGCCGCCGCCGCGCTCCTTGCTTCCTCCTCCTTGAGCTTCTTGACTGCAGACTTCTGTGCCTCCACGTTTGCGTTCGCCTCCTCCAGTTCCCTCTGCCTCTTCTCATCGCCCTTCGATGCCGTCCTCTCTGAGACGTAGAGCTGGTCGAAGAGCGCGCTGACGCTCTTGAACGTTGTCTTCTGCATGCGCTCGTACTTGCTTATCGGCGTGATGGCATAGTCGACGGTCTGGCCGTTTTCCGAGTATAGCGCTGGTGATGGGACATCTGCGTCTTTGAGGAACTTGAGAAGGGCGGCCTTCAGGTTCTGGTGCTGGTGGCGCGTCGCCCTTGCGCTTTCCTTCGGGTTCACGCCTGTGCGCATCATTGTGTCCTCCAGATACAATGGCCCTATGTTAACGTACTTGGACAGCGCGGTTATCACTCTCGCGTCACTGTCCTTTATCGAATCGAAAACCTTATCCAGCTGCTCTTCGTTGATGCCCTCGAACGCTGGGCTGTCGCTTTCTGGGAAGAGGTACTGCCTGTTCGGCAGCAGTTCCCTTTCCTTCTGCCTGAGCGGTTTGTAAACGAGCTCGATCTTGCCGGAAGCGCCGGTTACCACCAGGTTGCCCTTTCCGAACATCTCGAATATCAGGTTGTGCTTTTCCCTGCCCTCGAACGCCATGACTATTATGCGGTCGGAGCCGTGCTGCGTTATTGACTTGAGCCTTGTGCCGTCGAGCCTCTTCCGCACGGCTATGGCGAAGTTTGATGCGCTCTCCGCCTCCTCGCTGAACTCTGTCTCGTTGAACGTCTTGAGGAGGCTGCAGTAGAGCAGGCGGTTCCTGCGGTCCTTTGACAGCTGGAGCTTGAACGACCCGTCGCCGAGGTCGTAGAATTTCCTGAAGAAAGCGCCATCCAGCGATGCGGAGAGTTCCTTCACAAGAAGATGTATCTCGATTGACGCAATCTCTCGCATCTCAATCAGTGCTTGAGCTTCTTCTTTCCCTCCTCTATGCAGGTCTGCTTGAAGAGCGTCGCCTTCTTCTTCGCCTCTTCCGGAGAGTTCTGGAACGCAGTGCCTATCTTGACTATGTCGGCGCCGGCCGCATACGCAGTCTTGAGCTCCTCGACCGAGATTATCCCGCCGCCGACGATGTACGGGATGTCTATCGCAGACCTGACGGCCATGATCATCTCCTTTGGTATGGGTCCGAAGCCCTGCAGCCTCGGGTTCGAGCCAGTGTCCGTGTATATGAACCTGTTGCCCTGGTACTGACCAGCGAGCGCCAGCGCCGCGGCTATCTTCGGCTTCTCCCTAGGCACGAGGTTCGCGTCGGAGACCCATCCGACGGTGCCACCAGGCTGCACCACTATGTAGCCCGTTGGCAACGGCTCAATGTTGAGCATCTTCAGCGTCGGCGCGGCGAGCGTCTGCACCTGCGTTATGTAATATGGGTTCCTGGCATTCAGAACGGACAGCAGAAGCAGCGCGTCCGCGTGCCTCGTTATCGTGGCAAGGTTGCCCGGAAACAGGACAAGGGGCACGTCTATCGCCTCCTTTATGCCTGTAGCGACCCTGTCGAGCAGCTCTCCCTGAGCGCCGGTGCTTCCGCCTATGAACACTATGTCAGCGCCGCCCTCGTTGACGGCCTTCGCCGTCTTCACGGCGTCCTCCTCGTTCTTGTAGTCGAGCGGGTCTATCGAGCAGAACAGCAGCTTTCCCTGCTTCTCGAGCATCTCGTGTATGTACTTCTCGGTCTTTCCAATCTTTATCATCGTCTCACATTTTGTTTTTCTGCAGCTTGTCCATGAACTTCTCAACCAGGTCCCTGCCGCCTGCATCGATGCTGACCATCGGGGCGAACTCCAACTCGCGCCTTATCTTCGATATGTCGATCTTCCTGTCGCTCGTGAGGAATCTGAGCTCGTCGCTGTCAAGGCCGCGCTGCTTCGCAAGCACCTTTACTATCAGCTCGGTCACGTGGAACGACGGCTTAGGGACGTGCAGCAGTTCCGCCGCGGTCGCCATGAGCTGCTCCTGCGTGTAGTTGTTGCCGTCGCAGAGGTTGTAGACCTTGCCCCTGCTCACCGGGTTGTTCTTGGCAAGTATGAATGCGCGGAGCGCGTCGTACACGTGCAGGAGCGGCATGCTGTTCTGCCCATTCCCTATCACGTACGCCTTCTGCTCCTTTATCGCCTTGAATATCTTGAAGAAAGCGACCTCGAATCCTGGCCCGTATATGTTGGCCATCCTGAAGACGGTGTATGGGATGGAGTTCTTGTAGCGCTCTATGACGTATTCTGCAAGCATCTTGCTGTACCCGTACTTGTCCGTCGGCTTGAGCTCCGACTCCTCGGTGAGCACCTCCTTCCTCCTTCGCCCGTACACGTCCACGGAGCTCGGGTAGATGAAGTGCTTCACGCCTCCGACCTTCTCTATCGCATCGAGCAGGTTCCTTGTGCCGTCGACATTGACGCGCATCAGTTCGTCCGTCGTTGCCTTGTACTCGCTCACTATGGCGGCGAAGTGCATCACGGTGTCCGCTCCCGAGCATGCCTGCTCGCAGACCTTCGAATCGGTGAGGTCGCCTATGAACGGGATCACTCCGGCCGGCAGGTCCACGACGTATTCCCGCTTCTTGACCAGGGCGCGGACCACGTCGCCCTTCTTGAGGAGCATCTTTATGACCTCCCTGCCAAGCCTTCCGTTGCTGCCGGTGACGAACACCGTCTCCTTCTTGTCGCTGACGCTGTCCTCGACCTTCTTCAGGTCGAGGTCTTCCATCCGGAGCGGCTGCTGGGGGGCCCCGGCCTTTGGCTTGTCTTGTTTCGGCATATCAAATTCCCTTCTTTTCAGGCTGCTCGTTCAGCAGGCTACCGGCGAGAAAGCGCATGTAGCCTTCTGGCACGGTGGTTGTGGCGTAGCTTACCCAGTCCTTGCCGAAGGGCACGTAGACACTTAGCCTTGCGCCCCTCTTGCCGAGCCTAGCCATCCGTCTGTTGCTGTAACCTAATTGGTATTCAAATATTAAAGATTTTCGATACTTGTTGCCGTTCTTCATGAAGTGCCTCATGACGCCGTCGTGCACGTGTGTGAGCACGAGGCTCGACGTCTTCTTCGCGATCCGCTCTATCGCATCAACCTCAGTCCTGTGCTTCTGCTCGTCCCCGGGCTTCTCGCACCGTATCTTGAGCGCCTTCAGCGTCTTCTGCGCTGCGACGTATCCCTGGGCTGTGCCGAGGTCCATGGCTATGCCGCAGCCCTTGCCCGTGCATGTCTCCGTGGCGACGTCGAGGTTGTCCTGGTTAGCCTCCAGCCAGAGGAACACGCCGTACCTGTTGCCCGAGTTGATTATGTCGTTGAGATTTGCCAGCGCGACCTCTCGGGCCACGCCGCTGCCCACCTGCTCCAGCGGCACCTGGACGCTCGCCCTTAGGTGCAGCCTCGCCACCTGGCGTATGAGCTCCAGGTACGTGGAGGTTATGTACTTCGCCTTCGACCTGCTCTCGGGCGCGTCGCTAAGGAAGGTGAGCGACACCGGCATCCCCTTGCCGTTAAGCTCCTTCGCCTTGTCCAGCGCGGAACTCATCTTGGTTCCGGCTATGTGCTTTTTTACGAGCTTGAAAAGCACCTTCTCAAGCAGGTGTTCTTCCGTCAAAACATCACGTTAACGAAGCCATAATAAGGGCTAAGGAATAATAAGATAGTATTAGAATGACAAAGCTTAAAGACTGGTTGCTATGCTGACTCTTTCAAAAAACATGGGCATAAGCGGGAGCGTCAAGAGCTCTCCGGACGACTTCGTTGTCGAGGAGATAACCGGCAACGGGACGGTCCTCGAGCTCGGGAAGCAGTATGCAGCCGCGGACCTTGGGATGAAGGATGATCCGGAGGGCAAGTTCGTTGTGTTTGTGCTCCAGAAGAAGGGCTGGAACACGGCCCAGGCGCTCCGTGAGGTGGCCCGGAAGTCAAGGAGGGGCATAAAATCCGCAGGCTTCGCAGGCACGAAGGACCGCATGGCGGTCTCAACGCAGCTGTGCAGCCTGTTCGGCGCAAAGGCCGAAGAGGTGAAGGGCACGTACCTCAAGGACGTATCGATAAACGGGGCGTGGCAGGCAGGCGCGGCGGTGGAGATGGGCGACCTGCTGGGCAACAGGTTCAGGATAACGGTGCGCGACGCATCCGGAACCGAGAACATAGACCCTGTCGCAGAAGAGCTCGGTGGCGTCTTCCCCAACTACTTCGGCGAGCAGCGGTTCGGCATAAGGAACAACAACGCGGAGATAGGCGTTGACATACTAAAGGGCGACTTCGAGGGGGCGGCGATCCGCTTCCTGACAGACTCGCAGAACGAGATGTCCCAGGATGCGGTTGATGCGAGGAAGAGGCTTGCCGCAGACAGGGATTTCGCGAAGGCGCTGGACTACTTTCCAAGGTACCTCAAGCCGGAACGGGCCATGTTGCTGTCGCTGGCCGCTGCGCCGACGGACTTCGGCAAGGCGATCCGAAGCCTGCCCCGGTCGCTGACGCTGATGTTCGTGCACGCGGTTGACGCGCACATATTCAACAAGGAGTTGGAAGCAAGACTGGGGCAGGGAAGCACTGAACCAGCCGAAGGAGACTTGGTCTGCAACAGGGACAGGTTCGGCTTTCCTGACATCGCTGCATCTCGTGTTTTCGACGGCACGAAGTGCGACTTCGTTGTGGGGAACATCGTCGGGTACGAGAGCGAGCCCAACGACGACGAGAAACGCATAATGGACGGCCTTGGACTGGCCAAGGACGACTTCAGGTCGAAGAGGATGCCGGAACTCAACTGCAGAGGAGCCAAGCGCGTCCTTTTCGCGCCGATCGTTGATTTTGCGCACCGCGATGACGGGAAAAACGCTCTGCTGGAGTTCTCACTGCCGTCAGGTTCGTACGCCACGGTCCTTCTAAGCGAATTCTTGAAGCAGCCGCTCGGGCGCGATTAGGTGGTCGAGTCAGTGGAGACGTTTATCAGAGCATACTTGCCTACATAGGTGCCCCCATCTGCAACCTCGCCGATGTGGACGTATATCACGCTGCCCGACACGTTCTCCATCTTCGTGCTGCCAGAGTAGAGCAGCGACGAGTTCACGAGCGCGCCGTTGTAGTACACGGTGAAGCTCGCCTGATACCTGAAGGTGTTGTCGGTCACCGGAGGCTGGGTGTAGACTCCGGTCAGCGTCACGGA
>JASHUB010000047.1 GCA_030040265.1 Microcaldota archaeon | reverse complement strand
AGAAGGTCATACTCATCAACTCCAAGGGGGTCAGCATATCCTTCCCCATAGCCGAGATAAGGATAACCGGAAGGGCGGCTAGCGGAGTAAGGCTCATGCGACTTGAGGAAGGTGCGACAGTGATTGACGCTCAACTGGTCTTCGAAGAGCAGGCAATTAGCCAACCGACGTAATAGGACAAACCACTAAACAACTATTTAAGGCCGAGAAGTGTAATATCTATTGTAAGGGATGAGATTATGGCAGTTTCATACGCTGAAGGGAAAATGCCTCTTCCGAAAGGAGGTGTTACAGTTGTCTCCAATGTGACCTCTTGGGACACAGAACACGTAGCAAGAATGGTAAGAGATGCAGTTTACGGCGATGGGGCGGAATGGAGGCCTGAAGTCACTAAGGTGACTTTGACTGGCGATGGAGGCAAACACAGGAATTTTTACAGATTTACGAATGCAAATGGCGATATCGGCGGCTTAGTGGAGGACACCGCATGGGGCAACATGTCACCTACTGCATACATCGGAAAAGGTGTGGTGGCGATGGACAGCTCCAGCATAAGAGATAACGCAGTGGTGTCTAACCACGTAACTCTTTCAGATAGGGCTACCGTGGGCGGAGATGCACGAGTTGACGGAACGATACAGATAAACCTCTCAGATGATGCCAAAGTATCTCAACATGCTGACCTTAGGGGCTTCGTAGGCATGACGGGTCATTCATCTGTTGCAGGACACGCCCACATAGACGGAGTTGGGCATGGATTGCAGCCATTGCTACTTGAAGATTCTGCAAAGGTTGACGGCTCAGCGCATCTTTACGGTGTGGTAAAGATGTCGGATACGGCACACGCTTCGGGCAATGCAGACCTTCGTGATAATGTTGAACTGAAAGGAAGCTCCGACGTTGGCGGCGGTGCGCACATTTACAAGGATGCGATACTGTGGGATACAACCGCGGGCGATAACTGTCAAATTGCTGAGCAAACCATTTTGTTAAACTGTCGGATGGGCGGAGATGCGCACGTTTACAACGCTAGCCTGGAAAGCATCGATCTTTCCGGACATGTATGGGTATACGACATAAAGCCCTCGGAAGCATTCTCAAATGCTTGGAGTATCATTCAGACGCAGAAAGCCACTCGCGTATCCGAGGAAGACCCCTATAATATGGGACCAAACGTCCGCGCCGAAGTAAAAGAGCGTATTACTGGTGATTTGGGGCCGAGCACCTCTGTCGAACCAGGAAGAGCAATCTTTTCCAGCAGGGAGCAGATAGAAGAGTATCTGGAAAGTACCAACCAACGCTGGCCAAAGCTGAACGTAGTTGCTGAACTACCAGCCGCAAGAGAGTAGCTAGCCAGTCTGCCAGAATCTCTTGTTCTTTATGAAGGTCTTCTGGGTTTCCAGAAGGTCAACGAAGAACTGCTTGTAGTCTTTTCTGAGAAGTTTCAGCAGCCTGCCGGCACTTGTTATGCCAATTCCATACGTCGACAGCGCGATCAATGCCCGCGTGCCGTAAGTGCTGACGATTCCAGCCTCCTTCATCATGGCTTCGTACAATGCCTGCTCTTGGTGCTTAAGACGCTTGCCATCAAGCCGTTTCTTTATCACATCCTCGCGCTCGTCGCTCTGCATGACGGCCATGGGACTCTTGCAGGAGATGCAGCGTATCTCTTCGTCCTTCCCAATCTTCATAGTCTTCGAGAACACCATCCCACAGTACGTGCAGAGCATCTTTACGCTCTTGCCATCGAAGTCCTCAGCGAAATCATCAATCTCCTTGTCGCTCGGGAGGACAGGGAGAAGAAGCTCGCGGTAGTGCATAACCGAGTGCAGCAGCTCTTTCGACAGGGGCGAATCGGTCTGCTGCCTGTGTTCCAGTCGCATCCTGCCTGCCTTGAGCTCGTCGAGGAAGCTCTTGACCGTGCCATAGTCGAAGTAGTTCTTGTTCAGGTCCCTTATCGTTTCATCGAATATCGGCGACCCCCTGTAGAACTCGATTATCTTCGCGCCGGCACTCTTCGTCACCGCCGCTTTCTTGTCGACCACGCCGAACAGCTTTGCCACTTGTATGAACTTGTACCTGAACAGGTCCGTGTTCGTTATGAACGCCTCGCTTTTTGCAACTGCATTAATGTCGTATCCCTTCATCGTCTCGATTATCTTCCGTGTGTCTGCCTTCTTCCTCGACGCGCTGTAGTCCACGATCACGGCGTACGGCATCGACTTTATCACAACCTCTTTGCCAAGGCTTGCTGCAACGAAGCTGCCTATTATCTTTGCAAGGAACTCGTTCGCCTGCGTGCCGAGTGCAACGTACATCACCGCGTAGTTCTCCAGCTCCTCGAGCACCACGGCGTCCTTTCTGGGCGCGAAAAATCTGAGCTGGTCCTTCACGAACTGCGAGACTCTGCGGTACGTTTCAGCATCGTATCTCGGTTCCGCTTCCGCCAGCCTCTTCTCATCGAACAGCTCGAAGACCCTGCTCGCGACCTTGAACGAGACTGGGATGTCTTCCCCTTCCCAGTCTGGGATTGACGCCTCGAGGTCGCTGCTGGGCTCAACGAATATCGTGTCCTTCTCGATGCTTATGACCTTCCAAGGCAGCCCCTTTGTTATGAACACGCTGCCATCGTCAACGTACTTTGTCACGAAGCGCTCGTCAAGGGTCGAGATTATCCTGTTGTTCGATATGTTCTTGACATAGAACCTGGCAACGTCCGGTATCACGCTTATGTTGCTGAAGAAGTAATCCCTGCTCCTGCCAGCCAGCCCGCATTCATCAACCCTCACCCTGACTATGTGGTTATCGTTAGCAAATGAGAGCACCCTGTCAAACATCTCCCTCTCCAGTTTCGAGAAGCAGGCGGAGCGCCGCACTATCGTAAACATCTTATCCACAGGGAGCTTCTTGTGCTCCAGCACCATGCCGCATATCTGGTTTAGCAGCACGTCCAGTGGGTTCTCTTCGATAAATGCGCGCTCCAGGTCCCGCGCATCAATCGCATTCATGATTGCGGCAGACTCCAGCGCGTCAAGCATGCTTGCCACAACCACTCTTCCGTACGACACCTCTCCTATCCTGTGTCCTCCCCTGCCTACCCTCTGCAGCAGCCTCACGGTCTGACGCGGGGATCCATACTGTATGACGAGGTTTATCTTCCCGATGTCTATCCCGAGCTCCAGCGAGCTGGTCGCAATGATACTGCGCACCCTGCCATCCTTGAACTGGTTCTCCACGGCAATGCGCTCCTCCTTGTCCAGGGAGCTGTGGTGCACCGATATGCCTCCGAAATCCTCTATCTTGTTGAACTCGAGCAGCTTGCTGCCCAACGACTCGACCACCTGCCTGGTGTTAGCGAACATGAGCGTCGACTCAGAGCCTCGTATGAGCTCAGCCACCCGTTCTATCCGCGCGAGCGCCCCTCCGTCCAGCCCGAATGTGTCCTTGAACTGCGCGTACTGCTTCTTCGGGTGGCCAGGCATCTCTACGACCACGCTCAGCTTCTTGCTCGTTCCGGATTCCAGTATCCTGCACTTGCGCTCGCCGCACAGGAACCTCGCAGCCGCCGAGGCGTTCCCCACTGTCGCGCTTATGCCTATCCTCTGGAAACCGTGTGATAGTTCCTCGAGCCTCTCCACTGCGACGCTAAGCTGCGCTCCCCTCTTGTTGTAGTATAGCTCGTGGATCTCGTCTATGATTATTGCCTTCAGGCTGCCCAGCGCCTTTCTGAGCCCCTGCGACAGGAACAGGTTCTGCAGCGTCTCCGGCGTGGTTATCAGGAGGCTCGGAGGGTGCCTGACCTGCTGCTGCCTCTCCTTCTGCGTGGTGTCGCCGTGGCGTACGCCTATGGTTATGCCCAGTTCGCCGCAGATGTCCTCAAGCCTCTTCATGAGGTCCCTGTTCAACGCCCTCAGGGGAGTGACATAGATCGCCATTATGCCAGGCGTACCATTGTTCCGCATTACCCTGTCAAGGATCGGGAGCAGTGCCGCCTCGGTCTTTCCACTACCGGTGGGCGACATTATCAGGCAGTTGTCCCCGCTATCGATCATCTTGAAGGCGGATTTCTGCACGTCTGTAAAATCGTCGAACCGTTTCAGGAATAGCGCATACGGACCCGTGTCATGCATCGCTCTACCCAGAGACTTCTATGTACCCGTGGCCCAGCACCGACGTGGTCAGGTTGCCTTGGGTGTAGTTAATCGGAAGATCCAGGGCGAGGCTGACGTACGCGCCCGATAGCGGCACGCCGTCATTGTAGCACTTCAGGCTCAGCGTGGTCGAGGCATTCACTGCCAGCGTGGTGTTAAGAGGCACGGTGACAGGAGCGCCTGCCTTGTCGCAGCCCACTCCGGTCAGCCTCACCTTGCTGTCAAGCAGGTTCTTCACCGTGAACGTTGCGGTCCCGTTGAGCAGCTGCATGCCGCTGCACTGGAAGTATCCACCGAAGACGCACGTGTTGTTTATCCCAGAGGTGAAGTTAATCGCGCTGCCCTTTATGCCAAATGAGTTTATCAAGCCTATGTTGTCACTGACCTGCGAGAGCAGATCCGACGTATTGGTTATAGCGACCACGCTCAGGTTGTAATCGTTCACGTCAGCGCTCGTCCTCACGACGGACACGTTGCCTATCGTGCCGAAGTTGGGCACCAGGTATGTGCTGCAGAACGGCGTGCCGTTAACATCATCGATCAGCCCCTGGCAGACGCCCTTCACCGTGCCTTCAGGCCATATGCTCTCGTAAACGAATCCACTATCCTGAACCACTAGCGCGGAAGTGCGCAGCTCGTTGCCGCTCACGGCGCTGTAGTTTGCCTCAAGCGTGCCGTTCGGCACCACCAGCTTGTCGTACAGCGGCGCATAGTCGATGTGCGTGCCGTACGTCGAGTTGATCATTCCGAGGCATGAAGAGCCGTTGTAGAAGAGCATCTTCAGCCATCCTCCGGAATACCAGCTGCAGAGCGTGAAGTTGCGGCCAAGCTTGACCAACGAGACTCCCCCATACGGCTCTGTGTAGTTCGTGATGTTGCGCCCCTGCCCAGATGCAGCTATCCCAACGACGTTCGGGGTCAGGTATCCCTGCAGCCACACAGAATAGGCGTACGTGCCGTTGCCGTACGAAGCCGATGCGATAGAGACCTCCTTGTCGTATGAAGCGGTCAGGTTAAGGAACGGGTAGAGGAACGAGCTTATCGGCTCCGGCCCTCCGAAGTTGAATGCGCTGATGCTGTAGTTGTATGACAGGTAGCTGCCTACTATAATCCCTCCGTATCCGGAATTCAACAGCGTCTGCCCGGCTATGCCGTTGGACGGCAGCGAAGAGTTCGGCGCGGCAGCCTGCGGCGCGAGCTCTGTGAAGTTGAACTGGAGCTGCGTGTCCTGCCTGTTCTTTATGTTGTAAAGCTTGTCCGGGTCGATGACCACGTAGACAGTGTGCCTGCCCACGGCATAAGAGGTAGTGAAGTTGAACGTTATTGGCTCGGACTTGCCCCCCGGAAGGTAGACTCTGTACAGCGTTGTCAGGTTGCCATCCACATAGACCCCTACGCTCATGTTTGTCGCGGTCGCCGAGCCTGTGTTGCTGATCTCCATGGGCACGCTCAGCTTCTGGTAAGGATACAGCGATACTGCCGGCTGGCTCGAGTTCGCAAAGGTGAGCTGCAGGTCAAGCTGCGGCTGGTAATAAAGGCGCACGTACAGCGCAACAGCTAGCACTATCACGACGAAAGCTATCCAGAAGTAAACCTCGTTCTTCATCCTTCTCACGCGCCGCTCTTGTTCTTCAGTTCCTTTATCACGTTCCCTATGTTCGCCGCAATCTCTTTGTAGTCAGACTCAAGGACCGACTGCGCCCACACAGACGCGTCGTACCTGTCGCCGATGGCCGGCGGCTTGAAGTAGAATTTTCCAGCGCTGTTCTCGACAAACCCCATCTTCTTCATCCTGAGGAGGTGGTAGCGCAGCGTCTTCTCGTTTATCTCCTCCCAGTTCGCGTTAATGTAATCGGTCAGCTCCTTCACGTTCGGGTCGGTCTTCTTCACGAATTGGAAATAGACCAGCGAGTCGAGGACCGCAAGCGCGCTGAGCCTTGATTCGCCAGGGTTGAGTATGCCCAGCGAGAGGGCCAGCCACCTTATTATGGACCTCTTTGTCTCAAGGACCTCCTTCGTGAGCCTCAGGTTCCTAAGGGTTATCTCCTTCTGTATGAGCTCAGCTTCGTTCAGTTCCATCCAACGACCCCAGACTAACCCAGCGTACATACTAAGATAATTTAAGCTTATAAGCTTTCTGTGGGATAGTCTTACTCATCTGGCGACGTGATTCCTATGGCGAATGTCATTGTGGATTTCGAGGAGCAGAACGGCAAGATCAAACCATTCGTGCCTGCGAGGACCGACCTGAAGTTCACGGTCAGCTCCAGCGCGGACGGCCCGTACTGGGTGGAATGCATGGTCGAGGCGCCAAAGGCGCTTTCGCTCGCACCCCGCGGCGAGCTCGATAAGGCAAGGATGATGATCGGCATAGTGGGCAAGGGCGAGAAGCTCTCCAAGGAGGTGAGGCTGTTCGCATCGAGCACCACTTATCCGGAAGTGTACAACATCAAGCTGACATTCCTGGTCTACGACAGGGAGGCTACCGTCGCTGAAAGGCTGGAGTACACGCGAGAGATAGAATGCGGGGATGCTGATGCCAAAGTATTATAAGGTGTACGATTCAAAAGAGACATTGTACGTCACTGTCGATGACAGCGGCGCCGTAATCCTGAAGGACAAGGCCGGCAGGAAAGTCTTCCTGACAAAGTACCAGGCCAAGCTGATGAAGTTCGGCATAGACAACCTGCTCAAGTCGCTGTTCAAGGATTCGGACAAGAAGGACGTTCACGTTGAAGAACTGAAGGAAGCACCGAAATGAGATGAAAATATGGCAGACAAGACACCAGCCGGCGCGCAGCAGGACCTAGAGAAGTCGCTGCGCGACTACCAGATGCTACAGGAGCAGATACGCGCGTACACAATGCAGCTGGACCAGCTCAACATTGGCAAGGCAGACCTCGAAAGGGCGCAGAAGGAGATAGAGGCGGCCACGGGCAAGGTATACATAAACGTCGGAGGAGTCATAGTTGAGACGACCAAGGACAAGGCCATCGCAGACATAAAGGAGCGGAGCGAACTGACCACGACAAGGGTCGGCTCGGCAACCAAGCAGCTCAACGAGCTGAGGGGCAGGGAGAAGCAGTTGAAGGACAAGCTGTCGCAGGGCTACAAGCCTGCCGGCACATGATACGCGAGCTGGACTTCGGCGCGCTCTGCAGCACCCTCAAGAGATACAGGAACAAGCGAGTCCTACTGACTTTCCACACGATAGGTGACCGTGACGCGGTGAGCTCCGCGGTGGCGCTCTCCAAGTATCTGCCCAACTCGAAGATAGTCACCCCTGATTTCATAACCAGCAATGCAAGGCACATGCTGGAGCAGGCCGGCTGCACAAAGAAGATTTCGAAGCCACTGAAGCTGTCCGCAGACGTGATCGTTGCGCTGGACACGAACAACTACGAGGGGTTCGGCTCAACGAAAGAGGCAATGCTCGCGTTCAAGGGGGAGACTCTCTTCATAGACCACCACCTGCGCCCGAGGAAGATCGACAAGGACGTATACATGTTCAACGACGAGGGGTACAACTCCACTGCGAGCATCGTCTTCGAGCTGCTGAAGAGGCTCGGCGCGAAGGTCGACAGGGAAACCGCGATCCTGCTACTCAACGGGATAATCTCGGACTCTGCCGAGTTCAGGAATGCGACAGCGCTGACATTCGCCCAGATATCCGAGCTGCTGGGTCTCGCGTCGATGCAATACTCCGACATACTCGAGTACTTCAGGCAGCGCATCCCAACGGAGAGCAGGTTCAACCTGATCACGAACATCAGGAACGCGAGGATAGAACGGGTCGGGGATTACATACTTGCCTCCGGCCCGACTTCAAGCGTGCCGCCCAACGTGATAGCAGACTACATATTGAGGCTCGGCGTAGACGCCGCGGTCTTCTGGAACATCGATGCGAAAGAGGTCTCCATATCCGCGAGGCTCAGGCCGCCCCTCGACCGCGAGCTGCACATCCACCTTGGGCTGATAATGCAGGGGGTCAAGGACCTGCTCAAAGGAAACGGCGGAGGGCATCCATGCGCTGCAGGCGCCTACGGGCCGAACAAGCCGGCAGGCACTGACGCAGTCAACAGGATACTTGACGAGCTAAGGCAGAAGTTCAGGTACGGCGAACTCGGGTAGGCCTATTTTGCAGTGAGGTTGAAAACCGCTAGCTCCTGCACGATGCCCCCGCCTCCTTGGAACGCAGAGGCGTTCATCCATATCGCGCCGGTAACAGGCTGCCCTGGCGAAACAGACACGTCGTCTCCAACAGAGTTGTAGCACTGCAGCCCGTCGACCTTGACGAGCCCTCTTCCAGGCTGTTCAACCCCTGTCAAGGTGTGTGCTCCTACCGCCCCGCTCGAGGTCGTAGAGTAGAATTCAGCCGTAGATGGTGCAAAACCATCAACGTTAGTAGTGCACGCGACCTTCACATCAAAATATGTCGTCCCAGGGTACAGCTGGTTGAAAGCGAACGATAGCTGCCCGCCCGAAGTGATGCTGGCATCGGTGCAGTTGAATATCGTGTAGCTGTCTGCCCAGCATCCCTGCGGCGTCGAATATGTAACGGTCGTCGTGCTGCTAGGCGTGTAAGAGCTTGTCATTGTCTGGGGCGCCCCGGGCAGCGTCACGACCTGAGCTTTCGTAGGGCTCTGCGAGAAGTACACCTGCTTCACCGTGTCTATAGAACCCCCCAGCGAACCGTTGAGCCAGACCGTGACATTGAGCGGCACATCGAGGCTGTCCGAGATGCACGTGCTCATGTTTATCTGGTCAACAATGCCTTCCTCGCCGAGAGACGTGCCGCCGGTGAGTTCGGTGCAGCTCTGCCCCTCAAACTCCTTCTGCCCGCTTCCGTGCAGGACAAGGTTCGGAGCCTGCGTGGAGAAAATGCCGAAGATCTCATTTCCATAATTGGGTGCGTTGGACGTCACGTACTGGTTGTTGGTGCACGACCAGGTCAGCGCCCCGCTGCCTGAAGTTAGCTGATATCCGGTGCAGACCACCTGCGTCTTGCTGTTGTTCAGGTAGAAGCTTGCATCGTCCGAAGACGAGGACTCGGTGCCGGTGGCCAGCTGTTCCGTCGTGTTTATCAACACATAAACGCTTTCGTTATCGTAGAACTTCATCTCGGTCTCGTTTCCCCAATTGGTCGAAGTGTAGCTCTGGCCGTCGAACGAGTTTGTAAGGAGGTTTGTGGAGTTATAGACTACCCTGAACTTCGCCATCGAACCGAAGCTCTGGTTGACCAGTTGGAGCAGCGTCGAGTACGGCACGGAGCCGTCTCCCGCAGAAAGCGCGCTGGTGATCGTCTCTCCTGAAGGCAGTGGGGGGATCGTGGTCGTCACCGTGGTCTGGTATTCGCTGCTTGAGTTGGTCACCGGGCCTGGGAGTGTTGTGATCTGGCTTTCAGTAACCGTCCCTCCTATCTCTGTCTCGTGCAGGTACACCTTGACCGAACCGCCGGCAGCTGATACTTTTGGTATAGTCACCGTCATGTTGAGCGGCAGATAATACTGCTCCGAGAAGCACGCGGCGAACGTGGCGTTCACGTTGGTGCCCAACTCGGATGACAGGGACGCGGTAGCGTAGTTGGATATGGATACGCTCCCGATAGCCTCGTAGCACGGCATACCATCGTACGAGGATGTGGTAACCGAGTTTATGGTCAGGTTAGCGGATATCTCCTTTGTGATCTGCGACACGTTCAGGCTCCCCAGCCCCGATGCCGACGCTGATGCCTGGTTCTTCATGCATGTGAACCCTCCAGATCCGCTGCCGAACAGGGACAGGCTCGTGTTGTCGCATGTGTAGGTCGTGGCCCCGTTGTCTTCCGATATGATGACTGCTGTCAGGTTGCCCACAAGCGGTATCCCGGACAGGGAAACCGTAGACCGCGAATCATTGTAATACTTCATGAAACTGAAAGTGAATGGCACCGTGAGGGTCACTCCTCCGAGCGCCGTTCCGCTCTCGTTCACAAAAGCCATTCCAGAGTACGCCTCGCTGTACGTCGGGCTCGCGTTGACCTTCTCCTGTATGAGCTTCGCCAACTGCGTCCCGTTGACGTTCTTGGAAGACAATACTGACAGAAGCTGCGAGTGCGACTGGTGCGAGAGCGCGTAGTACGCGACACCAGCTATAATTATAAGTACTATTATCCCGCCTATTATGGCAAGCGTGTTCGATCCTCCCATCGGCTTACCCATTGAGGGCATTGCAGGCATCGGAGGCACCTGCGGCGGAGGCTGTTTCATCGAAGGTG
>JASHUB010000046.1 GCA_030040265.1 Microcaldota archaeon | reverse complement strand
TAACCAACACCGGAACCGGCGAAGTTTCCTTCGCGAAAGTAGGCAAATCCGGCACTATCACGCACTCTGCAAATGTCGTAGTCGTGGCGCACACCTCCAATTCCATATCCATAGACGCGGGGGGGCTGGGCGTGGGAAGCTTCACGGCCAACGTAGTAGAGGATGACAGCGCCGCAGTCCCGGAGACAGAGGCATCGACCAGCACGGCATCGTTCTCGGTATCCTACTCGCCTCCAGCGTCCGTGTCACTGACCGAGAGCGCAGGCATACTTGACGCAGGGCAGACCCAGACGCTAACCGCGCACGTTGGCGCTGGGGGCATAGGCCCGTTCGACGTGCTGCTCTACAACGTTACGGGAAGCAAGCAGATGGGCGGCAACGACGTGATATGGTCTTCGCCTGGCAGCAACACGTTCTCGATTGCGACAGGCGCAACTGGCAACTTCGTGTTCAATGCGACAGTCAGCGATACGGGCAGCCCGTCTTACTACACGTTCAACTCAGCGCAGGTGCAGTTCACCGTGAACAACGCATTCTCGCTAGCTGACCTTTCGGGCAGCGAAAACTCGGTCAATTCGGGGCAGAGCGTGTACTTCACCGTAAACCTCCTCGGCGGCACAGGACCTTACACCGTGAACCTGGTCTATGCGAATGGAACGGTGATAGACACCAACAAGACGTCAGCGCCAGGGCAGATAACGTTCCAGGCGTTCACCCCTCCGCAGGGCAGCCTCAGCATAAGGGCGAAGGGCACGGACAACGGCCCTAGCAGCCCAGTCTCATACCTGACTGCATATTTCGTGCTCAATGTAAACTCAATCTCCGGGTCTTCAAGCAGCAGCTCTTCGACCACCACAACGTCTGGAGGGAGCAGCGGCTCTTCCACAACCCTACTTGATGCCTCCTCATCATCCACGACAACAATGCGCAGCAGCACCACCACGGCAACTGCCAGCACCACCGTGAAGAGTTCGCCGAGCCACGTGAACTCATCGATAAGCGCATCCATGGCATCCCCTGCGAGGGTGGACTTCCCTAAGGGCGGCGCTTATGTCATAGTCTATTCCAGCACCCCTGGCACACAGTCCGGCACAGTCTACATCAGCAACGAGACCTACAACACGTCCCTGCCTTCGTACCCGGTGGGCGCTACGCCGATCGAGGTCCTTAAGACCAACGTGACCTCAAAGCCAGGGCTGAGCGTCAACCTGACAATAGACTATCCGTGCGCCACCGCAGCTGCATCCCTATCTGTCTACGAGCTGGTCGGCGGCGTATGGACCAAGATCACGCACTACCTGCTTAACGAGACCGCCTGCACCGTGACGTTCAGCGTGCCAGACGACCCGATAACGGGGGTCTTCCAGCAGGCCGCGCTGTCGACCACGTCCACCGCGGCGGCAACCGTCCTTCCGACATTCGGCCAGGGATCATCGGGCAGCGTGGATACGGTAATAGCAATAGTCGTGGTGATAGTAATCATACTGGTTCTCTACTTCCTGGCGTCAAGGGGGAAGCGCGCTCCAGTGCAGGAGCAACAGCCGAGCAGGCCTGCCAAGGCGGCGCGGAAGTCTAGGTCCCCTTCTCCTTGAGAACGTCGCTGCTCGGGCATATGTCGTTTAGCACGCACCTGTAGCACTCCTTGTTCCTCGCCTTGCACGTGTCTCGTCCGAGCGCGATGAGCATGTTTGAGGTGTAGGGCCACCAGCTCCTGTCGACCTTCCTTAGAAGGTCCTGCTCCACCTTAACCGGCTCCTTGTGCCTGCTGAAGTGCAGGCGCCTCGATGTCCTTGCAGCATGCGTATCCACGGCTATGCCCTCATCGATGTGGTAGCCTTCGTTCAGCACGACGTTTGCGACCTTCCGCCCGACTCCCGGAAGCTCCATCAGCTCGGTCATGGTCCGGGGCACCTTTCCCTCAAACCTGTCCAGGATGATCCGTGAGGACTCTCGCAGGTGTTTCGCCTTTGTCCGGTAGTAGTTCAGCCCGGACATGTCCTTTCTCAGCTGCCTCAGGTCTGCATCAGCGTAGTCCTTGAAGGTCTTGTACCTCTTGAACAGGATCTCTGTCACCCTGTTCGTCTGCTTGTCGTTCGACTGTGGGGACAGGAGGACCGCGACGAAGAGCTCAGTCATGTTCTGGTTGGCGAGCTCGGTCCTGAGCTTGCTCTGGTACCGCTTGTAGAGGCGCTGCAGCACTGTCTTCGTGTAATTGTCCAAGACCATCAGCTAGATAAAGTTGCTCCGCAAGAATATAAATGTGAGCGAATGATCAGGGGCGCGGCCGTTGCCGGTTCTTTCTACCCAGCGGACGGCGCAGCCCTCAAGGCGATGACCACGAAGATGCTCGCCGCCGCTGTCGCGCCGCCTGCCAAGGGGATCCACTCCTTTGTAGCGCCGCATGCAGGATATACATACTCGGGAAGCGTTGCCGCTTGCGCATACAGGCTTGTGGCTCTGCAGGCGCAGGAGAAGAAGATAGACACTTACGTGGTCATAGGCCCGAACCACACGGGCATGGGGGAACCGCTGGCAGTATCGATGCAGGACTGGAGGACTCCGCTGGGGCTGGTAAAGAACGATGCCGAACTCTCAAAGCGGATAATAGCGGAATCGCATAACATATCCGCAGATGAGGAGGCGCACGCGGAGGAGCACTCCATAGAGGTGCAGCTGCCGTTCCTCCAGAGCGTCGTGAAGGAACCAAGGTGCGTCTTTATTTGCATGGGCGACCAGGGTCTTCTCGCCTCGAAGATACTGCAGGACGCGGTGGAGAAGGCTGCATCGAAGCTGGAACGGAGCATAGCGGTCATCGCAAGCTCAGACCTCGATCATTATGAGCCAGCAGAGACCGCGAAGAGGAAGGATGCTCCTGCCGTAAAGGAACTCGAGCGCGTGGATGGCAGGGCATTCTGGGAATCCATAAGAAAGAGCGGTGACAGCGCATGCGGCTTCGGCCCGATAACGGTGTCTGCGATGTTCGCCAGGGATAGGGGTGCGTCCAGAGGGCTGCTGCTCAAGTACGCGAACTCAGGGGACATTACCGGAGACTACAAGTCTGTGGTGTCGTACGCAAGCTTTGCATTCTGCGATTAACGCTTCGTCGCCACGATTATGAATGCGGCGCCCCAGCCCATCTTCCTGACTTTCTCGACATCGAAACCTAGCGTTTTCAGCATATCTGCCAGGTTGTCCTTGTCGACCTGAATCTTCCTTATGTCGAAGAACGAGTTGAACTCGCTGGGCCTGCTCGCATTCAGGTAAGGGACAACCCTCAGAGAGTAGTTCAGGTTCCAGAAGCTACGCAGGACGCTGTTGTGCAGCCTGTTTATGTCAAGGATTAGCAGTTTTCCTCCTGGTTTTAGTATCCTGTGCATCTCCTCTATGGCCTTGACCGGGTCGTTGAAGTTGCCTATCGTGAACGAGGACACAGCAGCATCGAACTCGCCGTCCCCGGTCTTGAAGTAGTCCATGCCACCAAGGAGATAAGTGACGTTCTTCACGCCCCTGCTCCTCGCTTTTGCCATCTGCAGGAGCTGGCCGTCGAAGTCTATGCCTGTGACGTCGCAGCTCTTGCACCTTGATGCTATCATGAGCGCGGTCGTCCCAGATCCGGTTGCGATGTCTGCGACCTTCAGGCCATCGAGCTGCCCTATCTCATCAACAAGCCTAGACCGCCATCTCTTGTCATATCCCAGAGTCGCAAAAGAAATGAGCTGGCTTATCGCGTCCTGGTGCGGACTGTAATCTCCCCTGCCATCTGTCTCGGCCATGAATCCCCTCTCTCCTTGAATATTTCATGCTACGGAGCGCTTATTAATATGCTATGCCATTATACGTCAGCTTGTAAAAGGTGCTCTATTGGTAAAAGGCAAGGGAAAAAGGATGCTTTACCTCATAGGCATGGACTCGACTCCGGTCTGGATACTCAAGGAGTTCTCAAAGGCGCCCGGGATGGAGCCCTTTGCGAGGCTGCTCGACACCAAGGAGATATGCGACATGGAGTCCACGCTGCCTCCGATGACCGGCGCCGCATGGCCATCCATCTACACCGGGCTGACGCCAGGAGAGCACGGCGTCCCCGACTTCTTCGTCATGACCAAAGATTACACTCCGGACATAGCGTACTACAACTCGGACGAGGTGCCTCCGTTCTGGAGAACGCTCGCGGACAACGGCTACAGGTGCCTGGTCATGACGCCGGCGACTGACATACGCGCCACCGTGCACAAGAACATCGACATAATAACCGGCTTCCCGCTCAAGTCAAAGACCAACAGCAAGGAGCTCGAGCAGAAGATGCAGAAGTACGACTTCTGGGGAGAGCCGGACATAGAGAAGGACCTCAAGGACGGGAAGATGCAGCCTGAAGAGGCCACGAAGGTGTACGTCAAGAGCATCCAGGCCAGGAGCACAATCGCGAAGGAGATGCTCGCATCGAAGGACTACGACTTCGCGTTCGTCTGCTTCACTGAAACGGACAGGCTGCAGCATTTCGTGCTCAACAAGAAGGAGATGAAGAGCTACCTGCTCCCGCTTTACCAGGAGATAGCGAAGTTCCTCGAGTATGCGATCCAGAAGGCAGAGCAGGATGGCGGCGCAGTGATGCTGGTCTCGGACCACGGGGCGCAGCCCATATACAACAAGTTCCTCATGAACTCCTGGCTCATACAGAACGGCTACGAGGTCATGAAGGAGTCCGCAAAGGTGGAGGGAGGCGGCAAGGAAGATGAGGCTGACAACGGCGAGGCGCCGACCGCCTACACGCTCAGGGAAAAGCTCCTCAAGAGCAAGCTCAGGAAGGTGTACGACAAACTGCCGTTCGCAGCTAAGAAGGTCGTCTTCAAGATGCTGGGGAGCTTCTTCTCCAGCTCCGCTTCAGGTAAGTACACAAGGCTGCACCTCTTCGACTTCGACATGACGAAGACTAAGGCGTTCTCAGCGATATCCAATTT
>JASHUB010000045.1 GCA_030040265.1 Microcaldota archaeon | reverse complement strand
GAAGGGCAAATCCGATTATGACCTGGACAGCGCGATGGAGGACATCAACGCGCGCGAGGAGAGGAACAGCAGGGCGGCGATGTCTGCGAGCGACCCGGCCGCGGCGAGCAGCAGGTCAGAAGTGGGAATCGTTGAAAGATACTTCGAGAAGATCGGCGTGGTCGCCATAGCACTTACCGCAGAGCTCAGGACCGGCGATCTCATAGAGATCGGCAGCGATGAAGAGCACGTGAGGCAGCGCGTCACGAGCATGCAGATAAACAGGGTGGATGTCGAGTCCGCATCAGCGGGCGACTCCGTTGGCATAAAGATGAAGTACCACGTGGACGATGGCGCCAGCGTATACAAGCTGCAGTGACTGCAAGGTTCAGTCGTTCAGTATCCTGTCTGCTATCTTATCTATTCCCACAAGCGCCTCTTCAGCAGAGTCGTACTTGATCACGGTTAAGTCTTCGCTGGGGTTGCCATTGAGCATCATCGAGAGCCGCCTCTTAGAGCCGTTTCTGTACAGGCACACTACGCGCTTTCCCACATGCAGCGCCATCGCAATCTCGTAACCAGTGCCTACGGATGGCGCAGACACCTCTGCCACAAGAAGCTGCGCCTCGTTTATCAAACGGATGTCTTTCTGGTAGAGCTGCCGGTCGTCAAGTCCTTCGTGCACGTCGCCGTACGCGACATGGTCGGAGAGCAGGTTGTACTTCGCCTTGAGCCCGTCGGTCAGCGACTTGTACATCTCCTTGTCCTCCTCGCCGCCGTACATCGAGCCGGCGAAGAAGATCTTGATCTTCATCATGCCTGCACACCTAGCCTGTCGTATATCCAGCCCATTATCATGTCGAATGTGTCCCTGGTGTAACCCATATGCCCGACATCGAAGAATCTCGCCGTCTTCGGGCTCCCGTGTTCGAGCAGTAGATAGTAGTCCTTGATTGTGAAGAGCGAGTCGTGCAGCCCGTTGACCAACAGCATTGGCGCGCACGGCTTGTCCAGCAGACCCTGCGTGAGGAGCGATAGTTTTGGTGCAAACTCTATCCATGCCTTGTAGCTCGGCTGCCCGAAAGTGTAGCACAGAGTGTCGAAGACCTCGAATGCGTACTCGCCGCGCTCCTGGGTCTTCGCCCAGTCCGGCTGGAACGAGTAATGGCATGGGCCGCCGTGGCTGACCGAGCATGCTACCTTCTCCTTGTAAACGTGCGCGACCTTCGTCGCCCAGTAACCGCCTGTGCTCTGCCCCCAGACCGCGACCTTCTTCGGGTTCAGGTTCTTCTGTGTCGCGATCCAGTCGAGCACGGTGCCGAATATCCTCTCTGCAACTTCTGAGCCCTTGACTGGAGAGTCGCCGGCGCCAGGTCCGTCCATCATTAGGTGCGCGATCCCATGCATGAGCGCGGGCTCATTGGACTGGTCTTCCTTGAAGCCGTCTATCCCTCCCCAGGTCAGCAGCACAGGGAACGGTGCCGATCCTTTCTTCGGGGCGCGGAGGTAGACTACTATCCTGTCGCCTTCGCCTGGCTTGCCCTTGAACGGCATCTCGATGCGTTGCAGCGGAGGATCGAAGTACTTTGCTGCCTTGAGGAATACCTCCTGCGACCTCCTGTACGCGGCCTTCTTCCCTTCAGAGTTTATCGTTGGGAAGCGCGCCATGTGGTAGTACTGGTAAGCCTTCAGGTAGTTGTCCATCGCGCTCTTAGCGTCGCCGGCCTTCTCTGCATTCATCGCTTTCTCTTCGTACGGCTGTGCCACCGCGCTGAATGCTGCGGCCCACTCATCGCGGTCGTATGAGGTCAGGCTGGTCATCACCCGCTCCATGTCCTCGTAGGATGCGTAGTTGAAAGGGTAGCCCTTCGCCTTCACGCGCGGAGCCCACATCTGCCACAGCTCCTTGACGGGCCTGTTGTAGAGCCCTGCTTCCTCGGATATCGTTGCCATGCGATTACTGGTTGAACCTCTCGCTGAGCCTCGAGACGTAGAATATGACTATCACGGCGATGACCGTAACCACTATCGCGTAGGAGAACATCGGCGCGATCGACTTCGATGTCCCGAAGAAGGTCGTGAAGAGCGTCTGTATCGCGGTGTTCCATGCGAGCGCGGCCACCAAGCCGAAAGCGGTGGTTACCAGCAGCGTGAACTGCTTGGTGAAAGC
The DNA here is from genome assembly GCA_030040265.1 of Microcaldota archaeon. Lineage (GTDB taxonomy): Archaea > Micrarchaeota > Micrarchaeia > Micrarchaeales > CABMGC01 > JAKAWC01. The sequence continues at coordinate 16,342 of JASHUB010000045.1, read as the reverse complement.
GCCCCACATCTCATTCTTTTTTGCAGCGTTTGCCATAACATCACTGCACTAGCAGATGCATCGAAAGCTTAAATGGGTTTTGCGATTGCGCGGCGGGCACGGAAACCTATTTAAAATGGATGCGACTCATTAGTTTTCGTTACATTTGTGGGAAGCAAGGCCCTGCAATAGAGAACTCACGCAATTTCCACCGAGATGCACGCGCCCATGCATTCATGGGCGGTGCTACGGATATCTTTTCCTCAAGAAAAAGGAATGAAAAATAAAATCCTCAGTGTATGAGATGGATGAACTGCACCGCGAGGAAGACGGGCGCCAGCAGGATCGATATCGTGCTGATGACCTTTATCATCGAGTTCAGCGAAGGCCCTGCGGTGTCCTTGAGCGGGTCTCCCAGCGTGTCTCCCACAACCGCAGCCTTGTGCGCATCGCTTCCCTTGCCTCCGAAGTTGCCCGTCTCGATGTACTTCTTTGCGTTGTCCATCGTTGCGCCTGCATTGGCCATGAACAGCGCGAGCATGAAGCTTGCAGGTATCATGCCTACGAGCAGTCCTCCGAGCGCCTCCTTGCTTATCAGGCCTACCACTATCGGGACTATTATGACGATTGCTTCCGGTACGATCAGCGACTTGAGCGCGTTCACGGTTGCGATGTCGACCGCGCGTGCGTAGTCGGGCTTCGCCTTGCCCTGCATCAGACCCTTTATCGTCCTGACCTGCCTGCGCACTTCCTCGACCATGAGGTTGGCTGCGTGTCCCACGGCCTCCATGAGGAACGAAGAGAAGATGAACGGCAGCAACGCGCCTATGAACACCCCTATCAAGACCGCCGGGCTGAGTGCGTTGAGCACGTATGCGCCTGCCGCATTGGTCGGGAGGTTCACTGCGTGCGCGAACGCCACGAGAAGTGCTATTGCGGATAGCGCAGCGCCTCCTATGGCGAAGCCCTTTGTCGTGGCCTTTGTCGTGTTGCCTATCGCGTCAAGCTTGTCGGTTATCTTCCTGATGGATGAGGGAAGGCCTGCCATCTCTGCGATCCCGCCTGCGTTGTCAGTTATGGGCCCGAACGAGTCTATGGTCAGGATCATCGCGGTCAGCGAGAGCATTCCCGCGGATGCGATGCCTATTCCGTAGAGCCCTGCGGCTTCGTAGCTTATCGCAATCGCGGCGACCACGCAGAGCAGGGGCATCCAAGTGGACCTAAGCCCAACTGCGAGGCCCATTATGACGTTGGTGCCAGCGCCCCCCTTGGCCGCGGTCGCTGTCTTGATGACCGCCTTTGCCTGGTTGCCGGTGTAGTAGTCTGTTATCCAGAATATCAGTATCGCTAGGACCAGTCCGGACAATGCCGCAATGAAGTCCGTTAGAGGGAAGTGGATGTACCACGTCATCGCCAGGTCCAGTATGGCCGAGATGACCACTGCCGAGAGTATTCCGATGTAGAGTTCCTTTATCGCGTTCTGGCTCCTGCCCATCACGAACATCGCTATCAGGCTTCCTATGACCCCGATGCCTGCGATGTATAGAGGGTATGCGAACGAGTGAAGCGTGGACGTCGCCAGGCTTCCCGCAATAAGCAGGGCTGCAACCAGCGTGACGGCATAGCTCTCGAACACGTCTGCGCTCATTCCTGCGCAGTCGCCCACGTTGTCTCCGACATTGTCAGCGATGACCGCGGGGTTCCTCGGGTCGTCCTCTGGGAGGCCGAGCTCCGTCTTCCCCACCAGGTCCGCGCCTACGTCAGCGGCCTTCGTGTATATGCCGCCGCCGACTCTCGCGAACAGCGATATCAGCGATGCGCCGAATCCGAATCCGATGAGTATTGCTATATTAGATATTGTAAGCCAGGCGATCAGGACGCTTATGCCTATGAGCGCGAAGCCCACGGCCGCGAATCCTGTGACAGAGCCGCCGAGCACCGCGGTGTTGAACGCGTGCTTGGCGCCCTTCTCTGCCGCCTTCGCTGTTCTCAGATTCGTCCTCACCGCTACGTTCATTCCGATGAACGCTGTCAGGTACGATGATACCGCGCCCACTATGAAAGCGACGTCTATCTGCCAACCGTTCGGTATGAAGTAGAATATAATGAGCAGGATGACCGCGAAGACAGCGATGGTCTTGAGCTGCCTGTTGAGGTAAGCCTCAGAACCCTCCCTTATGGCTGTCGCGATCTCCTTCATCTTCGGCGTTCCCTCGGGCTGCCTGAGCGTGTGCCAGGCTGCCCAGAACGCGAATATCAGCGCTATTATTCCGGCTAGTATGCTATAGTCATAGAATACCATTGTATCCCCAAATTAGACAGAAGTAATTGCCTGACAAGGTTTAAAAACGCTCCGTGCCGTTGCTTCAGGTCAGCAGCTTGCCTATCCCAGGTATGCCTGCGAGGGCGTTCTCCTGCTCCAGCTGCTGGTAGATCATGTACATTATGCCTACGGTGAGCAGCACGCCCATTCCCGTGCCTACGGCTCCGCTAAGCGTTGCTAGGGCTGCGAGAAGTCCGACGAATATGCTGCCCAGCACGGTGATGGTGTTGATGTATTTGGCGAGCATGTTCTCGACTATCCTAGGGTCCCTCCTGAACCCAGGTATCTGCCATCCGACGCTCTGCAGCTGGTCGGCGACGTTCTTCGGGTTCTGCCCTGTCATCTCGACCCAGAACTTACCGAACACAACGCAGAGTATCACCAAGACAACCGTGTAAGTGACTATGTGTATCCATTCTGGCACAAGGATGTAGCCTCCCCATGGCAGGAAGAGCTGGCTCGTGTGCTGGGCGAGATACGTTATGTAGGCCCCGTATCCGCCGACACCGCCGTAAGCTGCCGAGTATGGAAGCGGGAACGTGTTGGGCGATATAAGGTAGGCTAGGCCGCCGACCAGGTTGAGCGACGAGCCGCCGGTGGACGTGGGGATGTTCTGGTAGAGTGCGAAGAACTTCGCTGTGTTTGCCAAAGCGCCAGTGACGCCGTTGAGGAACCTGAACCACACTGTGATGCTGGCCTCCAGCGACGTCGCGAGTATGACCGGCAGCACAGAGACATACAGGAACGGGATGGGCAGCCTTCCGCCTACACCCCTGAACTGCTCGAATACAAGCGGCACCTCGACCTTGATGTCGTAGACGTAGATGCTGATGAGCATCACTATTATTGTGAAGAACAGCGGTCCCAGCCACTGGAGTATCGTGGGTATGGTTGTTGCCGTAGGGTTGGCCAGAGTTGGGACTATCTCACCGATGATTATGATGTTTATCGTTCCCGCGATTATGGAGTATGCCACGCCGCCGGCTATGAAGAGGTTTATTCCGGAGGTTATGCCGTACTTCGTCATCGTCTCGTCAAGGTAGATGATGAATATCGCGCATAGGGCCAGCTGGAACGCTACGAGCCCGAACGCCGCAGAAGATGTTATCGGTACGTATCCGGTCTTCACGAATATGACCGCCTCGATTATGGCTATCGCCATGGCCGAGAGCTTCTGGACGCCCTGCATCCTCGTCCTCTGAACCGTGTCGTTCGGGTCTATTTTCAGCAGCCCGGCTCCCTGTATGAGCTGTATGACTATGCTGGAGAGCACTATCGGGCCTATCCCTACGGTGATTAGGCTGCCTATCCTCGCGGCGAAGATTATAGTCACCAGCTCAAGGGCAGGGTTGCTGGATATCGCCACCGAGTTGACTCCCAGCGCTGTGGTGCTGAAGAGAACGAAGTAGATGGACATTATTATGGCTGTCCACTTGAGTTTCTCCCTGAAAGAAAGAGGCTTGTCCGGCTTCTTTATGCTCGGGATAAACTTCAGTATGTTGTCAAGAAACGAAAGGTCCATGCTGACACTGAGATGCGAATATTAATTCAGGCATATGTATATATTAGTTTCTCAGGGTCAGGCCGATTATGTAGTTCGCATGCCTGCCGAGCCGCCTTGACATCTCGACGCTCGACCCGTACAGGCTGTTCGTGAACCCGGCGATGAGCGACGTCGAGAGCTCGATGAACGGCTTTGTCGATGCGCTCTGGCTGTACTCCAGGTTTATCGACTTTGGCGTGCCTTTCGCGTCGGTCCTGACGCGCACGTCCATGACCCCGAGCCTCTTCGCCATCCGTTCTATGGCCTTCTTGCCGTCCGCCGCGTCGGTCGACTCGGCCATCCTCTTGCCAGCGAGATAGAGTAGCTTGGACGCCTCCTGAAGCATGGGCTCCTTCATGAGCGGCACTGTTGAAAGCAGGTAGTATGACTCGTGCATCGCTGCGCCGCCCCCCTCGACGCTGCTCGAGAGCGCGTCGGCCATCGCATCGAGGCCGTGCCTGTGCGATTCCTCGCCTTGCTGCGCCGCAGAGGGAGTCGCTATGAACTGGCAGAACTCGGAGTCGCCGTAGACGCAGTGCGTCTCCCTTGCTGTTATCTCCTGGCCTGTGGCAGCGGACAGATAGCCGGCGATTATACCTGAATCGCACACGTGGATGTTGTCGCGCATCGAGCCTCTTGACTTGGAGCGCGTAGACGTGATCACGACCTTGTCTTCGAACGGATAATAGATCACTTTGCCGAATCCCGCCTTCTCTAGAACTTCCGGCAGAACGTTCCTGCCATCCGAGATGAGGTGGATGTTCTGGCCCAGCGAGAACCCGAACTTGTACGCCATGCTCCGCATCGCGGGGCTGGCGCTGTAGAGTATGTCCTGTATCGGCATCCCGTCGAACGGCTGCTCCGCGTGCGCGCCGTCCACCAGGTTCCTGGTGAGCGCGTCCTCTAGGTCGTTCGTGTGGTATCTTTCGTCTAGCTTATACACTGCGCTGTTTCGGCTTCGGTGCAAGGTTCTTTCTCTCCTCGCAGCAGTTTTCACTTGCGCTTTTGGCTGGTCTACCTTCTTTGCGGGTCTTCCTGTTCTGCTGGTCTGCCTTTTTGGCGTGCGTGTATAAGGCCGTCTAGCCCTCTTCACTCGATCGCCGGGTTGTCGTCTTAAGGAGATGTTAGTAGGGAATAACTATAAAAAGCGTTCTGCCATTCCGTGGTGTGACGATTACAGCTTCTCGGTGGTGTCGTCCATGTCCAGCTCGTCCTTTATGTCTGGAGCCCATGATGGCCTCCAGGTCTGGAAGAGCTCGCGCCTGTTCAGCTGCCTTCCGAGCTTCTTCTCGTAGTGGAGCATGACGAGGACCTTGAGACGCTCGCTGCGGTCGTGTATCTCTGATTCGAGCTCGACGAGCCTTGCGCTCATCTGCTGCATCTGGACGTCTGGATTCGGCGCGCCGGATGCCTCCTGCTCCTCCGCGAACCTGCGCCATCCCTCAGGGCCTTTCGACGCCTGGAGATCGTGCGCCTTCCTCAACTCTTCCCGGATTCCGGCCATCTTCGCGGCGTTCTGGACAAACAGCCTGCCGTCGGGCATCTCGGATATCCAGTCGGCGAGCCCTGTGTAGCCGATGTTTGCCAGCCTGACGGCCTTCTCGAGCACATGCCTGTTGCCTGCCGCGTCCAGCCGCACCAATGCCTTTGCCATCTCCGCCGCGGCCTTTTCGTCGACCCCCGCCTCTTGGAGCGTCCTGCGGTATCCCAGCTCGTTGCCCTCGAGACTCTGCCTTATCGCATCCGGGACAAAGTCTGCGCGCTTCAGCGCCTTCAGCACGCGCGCGGCGCCTGCGGCGGATCGTCTGGCTGGCATGTCATCACCAATGCTCGGTCCATCCTGCTATAAAAAGCTTTCAGTGCCTCCTTCTTTTCGGCACAGCGCATGCCCTGACCCCGCGTCCCAGTGAGTAGTACATGAACGCCAGGTTCAGCGCGATGAACGCGACTATCAGCGGCACCTGGAACGAGTAGATTGACAGCACTATGTTAGTGGTCTGCACCACGCCGAACCCGAGGAAGTATAGTATCGATGCGAAGACGGAGAACTGGCACCCGCAGCTTGCCACCGCGCCGCCTATCGCGGGCGTCAGGAAGCTGAGCATACCGACTTCAACGTCTGCGCGGAGCCGCTTCAGCTCTGCGTGCGCGACGTAAGCGCTGACTGCGAGCAGCGCCCCCGAACTTAGGACAAGCGCGTAGACGAGATAGATTGGGACGGTGACATCGAAGAGCCCGCTGTTGCTGGACGTTATGAGCCAGTGAAACAGGAAGTAGTATCCTATGACGCCCAGAATTGCGATGGCCACGAACACAGGCGATGTGAAGACCTTCCTTAGTATGTCGAACCTTCCGCCCATCTCAATAACCGGTCTCCTGCTCTATCGCCTTTATCGCTGGCAGCGAGCATACCGGGGCGGTGTTGCTTATCGACTTGCACATCATGGCGATGTACACGTCAGCTGCTGCGTACTCGCCCCATGCGAACTGGTCGTTCGGCGTGTTGAACTGCGACAGCACTTCTGCGTGGGTCATGTAGGTGAGCGGTATGGTGCTGTTCTGCGGCTCCGAGTTGCCGAACACCTGGGCGTCTGCGCCGTCGACCCTGTAGTTGCCCCAGATGGTGTATGGAGTGCCGCCGAAGTCGTTCAGCGTGAGTATGTACTGGAACGCGTCCTCGTAGACGGTGTTGCCCGTCGCGTTGACCTCCTGCTGGATGGTGGTGAACGACTGCAGGTTGAAACCCTGCGTTATCGGGTCGGTGTCCTCGAACGCTATGAAGTTGATGTACTTGCTGTTGTAGAACGATCCGAGGTCGAGTCCCGCGGTGGTGTACTCCGCAGGAGCCCAGTACAGCGTCGGGAAGTCGTAATCGCCGTACGAGCTGTACCCGGTGAACAGGGTCGAGAAGTTGCCGAACCTTGAGAGCGCGAGCGCCATCGCCCACCTGTTCTCGCCGCACCACATGCAGGTTATGGAACCGAGATAGATGACCGATGGTTTTCCGTTGACCACGAACTCTGGGATCGTGCGGAGCTGCGATGTCGAGACTCCGACGGTGTCGTTGAGCGTGCCGTTGAGGAGCATCTGGCCAGCTATCTCGAAGTATTCGTCCGGCGCGTCGTTTATCACGGCGAGCTCGGATGAGTTGAGCGGGGCGTTGATGTCATAGAGCGTGCTGCCGAAAGAGCCGTTGGTGGTTATGACAGGGTAGTTCGGAAGCGACATGTTCGGCGTTATCAGAGATCCTGTTACGTTATAGCCCTGCAGGACTGTGGTGTTCACAGGGGCGCTGCCTGCCTTTGAGAGCGCGTTGAACGAGACGCCGAGCGCGGTGAGCGCGAAAGCCACGGCCATTATGCCAACTATCAGCGAGAGTGTGGTGATTATGCGCATGCCGCGCATCGCCCTTTCGTACTGCTGCAGCTGGCTGGTCTTTGGATTTGGCTGCCTCTTTGGCGCAGCCTGCCTAACGTCATCTGGCATAGAATACCAAGGAATCATATGAATTAGGATATATAAATACGTTGTGCAAGCTTCGGTTCTCGTCAGAAATCAGGGTCTTGGGATGATGGTCGCATCGCCAGACTGGCCTACCGCGCCGCCCCTCCTGGCGTCCATCAGCACCTGTTTTACCTCGCCCAGGGTCCTCTGCGTCTTCGAGACTGCTGCCGGGCTGCACCAGAGGTCGGCATCGCGCAGGTAATGGGACGTGCCGTGCTCTATCTTGCCAAGCACTGACAGTATCGTCTGCACCGGCAGGGTCGCATGCGGGTCTGTAGCGGCTCTCCTCAGCTTATCGAACTCGCCCTTCAGGTCCAACGGGGTGTCGAGCTGGTGCGGCAACGGATACACGGACATGTTTCCGTAGGTCCTGTCGAACCGGAGCCCGAGCTGCCTCCTGCCGTTTGAGACGGTGAGCATTATCGACGGTGTGGAAACATCGCGCGAGTGCGGCCTGTAGGCAACGACGACTTCGTGCTCACCCAGTGAGAACCTATGGCCTCTATAAAATTCGTCCCCGTTCTGCGGCGCGCTTGCGCCCTTCACGAGCCTGCGCATTTGACCTTTGACAGTGGGATGTACAATCTTATAAACCTTGCTTGGCGATTCTTAGAGTGAGATGAACGGAAAGACGCTTTTTGCAGACGCACACTGCCACCTCAACCTGTTCGATGACCCAGCGAAGGCCGTACGGGACAGCATCGCGGCTGGGGTCGACACTATACTTGCCACGGGCGGCAGCGCCAAGGACAACCCGCAAGTTGTCGGACTTGCCGATGGGAAGAACGTGTTCGGGGTAATAGGCATAGACCCGACATTCTCGGACAGGGACTCGGATTACATAGACACGCTCGCCGGGGTCGTGAAGGGCGACAAGAAGATAGTCGCGATAGGCGAGATAGGCCTCGACTTCGTCGTCCCGAAGGCTGCGCCTGACGTGCAGCGCAAGGTGTTCGAGCGCCAGGTAAACATAGCCATGGAGCTTGACAAGCCCATAGTGATACACGCCAGGAAGGCGGTGGAGGAGGCCATGGTCATGATCATAGACATGGGCGTGAAGAAGGCGATGTTCCACTTCTTCGAAGGCGACGAGCGGACAGCGAAGCTGCTCGCAGACCACGGATACATGATATCGATATCGCCCGGCGATTCCTCGAAAAAGAGAAGGGTTATAAAGGCGGTCGACATAAACAATATCGTTGCTGAGACCGACTCCCCCATTGTTGGGAAAAGTCCGGCGGACGTCGTGGCGGTCGTTGAGGCCGTCGCGAAGATCAAGGCAATCGACGTCGCTGAAGCTGCTCAACGGACCCGTAGGAACGTAAGGGAATTCTTTTATATCTGACACGATAAAGAATCATGTCTGGGCCCGTAGCTCAGCTTGGATAGAGCGGCAGCCTTCTAGCGGGCCTCGTGCCCCGATGAAAGCTGTAGGCCGCGGGTTCAAATCCCGCCGGGCCCGTGAGAGTCTCAGACAGGTGACGACATGACAGACAAAGAAAACGCAAAGTTCGACGAGACGATAACGCAGGTAAAGCAGCAGCTGGAGATGCTGCTGAACGACAACAGCGTGCCGAGGAACGTGAAGAGCGCGCTGGACGAGGCGAAGAAGGCCCTCGACCAGAAGGACAGCTACGCCGTGCGCAGCTCGACAGCGACGTACAAGATCGATGAAGTGAGCAACGACATCAACCTGCCGCCGTACGCTCGGACGGTCATCTGGAACATACTCAGCCTCCTCGAATCGATAAAGGAGACCAACTAGCCTCCGCCGCTGACGTATCTCTTCATCAGCTCGCCGGTCCCCTTGTATGCGAGGACCATTATCACAATTGCCAGCGCAAGCATTCCCAGATATGAGGCAGGGCTCAGCTGGCCGGTTAGGACGGCCACTGGGTAGTTCGTGGCTAACGCTACCGGGAAGACGAGAGTGAGCACAAGCCCGCCGAATATGCCGAACAGCCCTATGGGGTACTGGCCGCTGGTCTGGAAGATGCCCTGCATCGTGTACAGGAACCCGCCCTTCTTGAACAGGTGGTACGATCCGACTATTATGAGCAGCCAGACCGAGAGCAGCGTGAACAGCCCTGTCAGGAAGAGCAGGACGAATCCGGCGAACTCGAGCGGGGTGAAGCTCAGGTGCAGCAACGTGTATGCAAGGATGACTATTGCCCCGGCTACCGATGACACGACCTCCTTCGACCCGGTCCTGGAAAGCAGCGCTAGCTGCGTGTTGACCGGGCGCGCGAGGTGCTGGTCCAGGCTGCCCTTGGTCAGCTCCTCAACGAGCCAGTTCGGGTCCACTGTGTACACGATGATGCAGAACAGCAGCGTTGCCGTGGACGTTAGCGCGAGCATCTGGTAGTAGCTCCAGCCGAGTATCCCTGACGAGACGCCGTATATTATCGTTATCGCTACGAAGTTCTGCAGGGCGAGCAGCAGGAAGAACACAAGGTATATCACGAACGACGCGCGGTAGCTAAGCTGCTCCTTCCACTGGATCTTCTGGAGGGCCAGGTAAACCCGCACGTTTCTTATGAATCCTTCGCTCATACGCCCACCGCGTTGATCATCACTCTTGCCTTCTTCCAAAGCAGCCACGCGACCACGAGCAGCGCTGCTATCCATGCGGCGCCGACCGCCATGAACCCGAGGAACGCCTGCGCCGTTATCAGGCCTGTCATAACCGCAGACGGCACGAAGACTATGAACTGGAACGGCAGCAGGTACAGCACATGCTGCGCCCACGCGGGGAACAGCAGCAGCGGCATCACGCCTCCGCCCAGCAGCGTCGCCATTCCAAGGAACGCGTTGAACAGCCCGGACACGTCGGTCAGGTATATTGTCAGCGTCCCGAAGATGAACGAGAACAGGTTCGCTATGGCGTAATCTACGCACAGCGCCAGCGCGAACATCGCCAGTGTCAGCGGCGTGACCGTTATTCCGGTCGCGACAATCAGCAGTGCAACTAGCGGGATGCCTGCGAATACGATGTTGAACACGGGCTGCGACAGCGCGGTTGCGAAGATGAACTTCGGATATGCGACAGGCCTCGCCAGGTCAGATGCCAGGCACCCTTCCTTGACGCAGTCGCGCATCTGCCACACTATGAACGACTCCGCGACTAGCAGGCCGACCACGTTGAAGAAGAAATACACGTACATCTGGTTCAGCGTGAGCCCGCCTATCGTTGCGCCGCCGGTGCTGGCGTACACGGCCTTCCAGACGAACACCAGCAGCAGCGGATATACTAGGGTCAGCGCGGCCGTAAGGGCTGCGCTAGACTTGTAAGAGAGAAACTCCTTGAAGGAGATCTTGAACACTGCGAGGTATCCGTTTGCCATGTCATCACTTCTTTCCCAGCGAGGAGTACAGCATGCTTAGCAGGTAGCTCAGGCCCGGCTCAGATATCCTGTAATCGACCAGGTCCTTGCTCCGCAGCATGCCTATGAACTCCTTCGACTTGAGCCGCGCTGGGTCTATCTCCAGCCTCACGCTGCTGCTCTTCCTGCTTAGGACGCTTCCGAGCCTGAGCGCCTTCTGGGGCACGCTGCCGCTGAAGCGGAGGTCGACCTGTATCTTGCTGCTCGTCAGCTTCCTTATGTCTGTGCCGTCGCCGTCGAACAGCTTCTTGCCCTTGTCCAAAAGGACAATCCTGTCAGCGATGAGTATGTCGTCCACAACGTGCGTGGTGAGCACAAACGTGGTCCCTAGCTTCTTACGCATCTCGACTATGGTGTTCGCTATCGCGTTCCTGGATGGCAGGTCCACGCCGATCGTGGGCTCGTCCTGCAGCACAAGCCTTGGCTCGTGGAGCACAGAAGCGATGAAGTTGCATTTCATTCGCTCGCCAAGCGAGAGCACCCTCACCTGCCTCTTGTAGATGTCCCTGACATCAAGCAGTTCTACTAGGCGTGACAGCCTCGTCTCGAACTCGGTATCCGGGATATTGTACAGCACCTTGTTCAGGTTGAACGTGTCGATCGCCGGGACGTTCCAGTAAAGCTGGTTGTGTGCGCCGAGCACCACCCCGGTCTGCATCGACATCCTTATCCTGTCGTTGTATGGGTTCAGACCCATGATGGACACTTGTCCAGCGTCCTGGTGCAGTATGCCCATCAGGATCTTTATCATGGTGGACTTGCCGCTTCCGTTCCTGCCCAGCAGGGCGAGTATCTCGCCCCTCTTCACGTCGAAGCTCACGCTGTCCAGGGCCTGGTTCGTGTAGTACCTCCTCTTGAAGGTCGATAGAATGCCCTGGTCCTTTGTATCGTAGACCCTGAATGCCTTTGAAACGTTTTCAACACGTATTATTGACTCTCTCGTAGTAATCACCAATTTTCCTAAGATTGAAGTGGCTCGCTAGCGCCGAAACGGCGCGCGAATCAGGAAAAGCATTCTATAATGCCATTTCAATCAACTGCTAGTAGAATTGTGAAGTTCGGACTTTATAAATCTTCCCTACGACTTTGCTCAGCGGGGACGAGGCTGGGGTAGTTCCGCTTCACCTCGCTCTGCACCTTTGCGATTATCTCCGGATAACTGTACGTGGGCATCCTGAGCCTCCTCAGCTCGCTGTCATCAACGAGCCCTCCGAACGTGTCCCTGTGTTCATCGCGAGGCAGGAGCTTGAACCCGAACTTCCCGAAGAGGTCGCGTGCGAGGTCGTATCTGGAGCGCAGCGCGTTGGACACGATGGGCACGACCGCACCGTAGACATTGTTGTTTATCGCGAATGCTATCACCTCCGAGATGTGCCCGACCCAGGTCGGGTTCAGCTTCGCAGATGAATCGAGTATGGATTCGTTGTTGTTCTTCGCATCCTTGATTATGTTGTTGAAGTATCTTTCGTTGACGGTGTTCGGGCTCATTCCTATCACGTGGCCAGGCCTCAGGATGAGCCACCCGTACTTTGCGTTCTTCGCCTCGGCCTCCGCGTCGAGCTTCGTCTTCGCGTAAACATTGACCGGGTTGCGCGCTGCGAGCGACGATATGTAGATCAGCTTTGCCTTAACTGCGTTTGCGGCATCCGCGGCGTTCTTGGCCGTGTTGACGTTGATGTCCTGCGCCTCCTTTTGGTGGTCGGCGCACCACTTTGCGTCCGGGTTGGCGACCACGTCTATTATGACATCCGGCCTCGCCCTCTTGACGACGTCCATCATCGAGGCCGAATCGCGCGCGTCCAGCGGTATCAGGTTTGTGAGCAACGGGTTGGAGTTGTACGTCCCTTGCACGACCTCGAACTTCCTCTTGAGGTCTAGGTACAGCCTCGCGCCGATGTAGCTGCTCGCCCCTATTATCAGTATCCTCATGATAACCCCTTTCTTTTGAAGACTTATAAACTTTGGCTGGACTAAAGCATCATACCAACTGCACTTATTAGTGCATTATTTCAGCAGTGATGTTATTGGCCGGGGGTACCCTTATTGTCGAGCTTGCCGATAGGCTGAGCGGAAAGGTCATAATCAGCTCCGACGTGACGGACGCTGACCTGAAAGGAGTGGACCTCGAATCATTGATCGCGCACGTCACGACCCACTTCGCGAAGGAGGGGCAGGTCAACATACTTGACAAGCACAACCTGCTCGAGATACTTGACAAGCTTCGCGCTGAGGAGAAGCAGCCTGTCCACGTTGAGATAATCAGGTCGGCGGACTTCAAGCCGATGGCCAAGGAGATTGACGCCTCGTTCAGCACTAGGAACGTCGGTTTCGAGAAGACCACCTCCGGCGTCGCCGACTTCGCGGAATACTTCAACGACAGGTACAGGAGGCTGAGGGAGCTTCTGGAGCGCAACAGGGTCAATACCAGCTTCGGCATGGTCAACAAGATAGAGAACCTCTCCTCGTTCGCTGACGGGAGGGAGGTGACGGTTGTCGGGATAGTCTATGACAAGATAATAACGAAGAAGGGGCACTTGATGATAACCCTGGAGGACGAGACCGGCACGGCCAAGATCATCGTCTACAAACAGGAAAGGGAGCGCGGCGGGCCGAACAACCTGTTCGATTCTGCGAACAGGGTGATCGTTGACGAGGTTGTTGCGGTCAACGGGAAGACCTCTGGTCCGTTCGTTGTCGCGAAGTCGCTTGTCTGGCCGGACATCCCTATACGGACAAGGAAGAACACCGAGCAGGACCTTGCAATAGCATTCCTATCCGACATCCACATAGGCAGCAAGCTCTTCATGGAGAAGCACTTCGAGAAGTTCCTCGAATGGATAAACGGGGGCGTGGACGCCAGGAAGGACCTTGTGAGCAAGGTCAAGTACATGGTGCTGGCTGGCGACCTTGTGGACGGCATCGGCGTTTATCCCAACCAGGACAAGGAGCTGGAGATAGTCGACGTGTACAAGCAGTACTCTGTGCTGTTCGACTACCTCTCAACCGTGCCCGATTACATCGAGATATTCGTGCTGCCTGGAAACCACGACGCGGTGCAGCGCGCAGAGCCGCAGCCGCCGCTCACAACCGAACTCATGAGCGACTTCAAGAAGGACAACATACACATCCTCTCCAATCCTGCTTACATAACGATGCACGGGCTCAAGACGCTCTCTTATCACGGGACATCGCTCGACTCCGTGATACACGTGGTGCCTGGAAGCAGCTACACCAAGCCCGAAGCGGTGATGGTGGAGATGCTCAAGCGCAGGCACCTGTCGCCAGTCTACGGTGGCAACGTCATCGTGCCGAGCAAGAAGGATCCGATGGTGATAAGCGAGGTGCCCGACATACTGCACATGGGGCACATCCACAAGAACGGCTCTGCCGACTACCACGGGACGCTGGCTGTGAACAGCGGGACTTTCCAGTCGAAGACTTCGTACCAGATGAAGCAGGGGCACCTGCCCACGCCGGGAATACTGTCGGTGTACGAGACAAGGGGCATGAACATGAACCTTGTGGACTTCAACAGGTTGTGATCATGGAGATAGAGGAATACTTCAAATCGCTTTCCGACGATTTCGCCAGAGCCTACGAAGTCGCAAAAGTTGCGCGCGCGAAAGGAATAGACCCGAAGGAGCACATCGAGATAACCCCTGCGCCGGACCTCGCCAGCAGGGTCGAGGGGCTCATACGCGTGAAGGGGATCGCGGACCTGATACGCAAGCTTGCAAAGGCCCAGTCCAGGAGCGCGCTCGCTTTCGATGTCGTGAAAGAGATATGCACGAATCCTGCGTTCGACAACTACGACAAGATAGCCAGGATAAGCCTTGCGGTCAAGGTCGGCACCGCTGTGAACACGGAAGGCATACTGGTTGCGCCCACCGAAGGCATCCAGGGCGTCGAGTACTTCAAGAACCAGGACGGCACGGACTACATCGCGGTGCAGTATGCGGGCCCGATAAGAGGGGCCGGGGGCACGGCCGCGGCGCTTTCCGTAGCGCTGGCCGACTGCGCTAGGAAGATGTTCGGGATTGGCGTCTATAAGCCTACGCAGGAGGAGGTGGAGAGGTACGTCGAGGAGACCGAACTCTACCACACCAGGGCTGCGAGGCTGCAATACAAGCCGCCTGACGAGGACCTCAGGGCGGTGGTGTCTAACTGCCCGATCTGCGTTGACGGCCTGCCGACAGAGAGCATAGAGGTAAGCGTCCACATGAACATGAAGAGGATCGCGCCTGACGGCAGCGAGGTGAACGTGACGAACAGGGTCAGGAGCGGGATTCCGTTGGTCCTCTGCGAGGGGGTCGCACAGAAGGCGAAGAAGCTCTACAAGGAGGTCAAGTACGCAGGCCTGGAATGGGACTGGTTGGAGAAGGTCATCCACGTTGACAAGGCGAAGAAGGGCGGCGAGCAGGAGAAGTCGAAGAGCGCAGGCGCGTTCCTCGAGGAGCTTGTTGCGGGGAGGCCCATATTCTCATACCCCGGCCTGTACGGAGGATTCAGGCTAAGGTACGGCAGGTCCAGGTTCACCGGCATCGCGTCGAAGGGCTTCAACGTCGCAACGATGGTGCTGACTGCCAACTTCATAGCGATAGGCACGCAGCTGAAGATCGAGTTTCCCGGGAAGGGATGCGTCGCAGTGCCTGTGGACACGATAGAGGGGCCGTTCGTCAGGCTCAAGTCTGGAGAGGCGCTGAGAGTCAACGATTACGATACCGCGATGCGGATCCGCGACGAGATAGAGGAGTTCATCTGCCTCGGTGATATGCTATGCACCTATGGCGACTTCAAGAAGTCGAACACGCCTCTGCAGCCGACGAGCTACGTGGAGGAGCTGTGGGAGGCGCAGCTCGAGAAGGCCGGCGGCGCAGTTCCGAAAGGCGACCTGGCATTCAGGGATGCTTATCTCCTGTCGCTGAAACACGGAGTTCCGATGCATCCGAAGTACCTGCTCGAGTTCCAGGCGGTGAACAGGAAGCAGGTTGAGGAACTTGCGCTTGCGCTGATACGTGGCTCCAACCTGACAAAGACATCGGAGTCGCTGTTCGGGATCGAGCGCCTTGACTTTGCAGTTGACAAGAGCGTCAAGAGGACGCTGGAGCTGCTCACGGTGCCGCACAAGATGGAGATGGGCAAGGCGTCGCTGGAGAAGGAGGCTGCGCAGTGCCTGCTGGCGTCGCTGGGATTCGTCCAGGGAGAGGATGGCGCGCTCGCGCTGAACGAGCTCGTTGTGGACAGGTACGCTGGGGACGAGAGCGAGGACATAATAGCGTTCACGAACAGGATCGCGCCGTTCAAGATAATGAAGCGCTCCACTTTCATAGGCTCCAGGATAGGCAGGCCGGAGAAGGCAAAGGAGAGGCTGATGAAGCCTGCGCCGCACGTCCTTTTCCCATTGGGCAACACGGGAGGGAAGGAGAGGGACGTCGCGAAAGCTTACTCGCTCGCTTCGAAGAAGTTCGGCAGCACCGACCTCACCGTGGAGATGGCGCGGTACAGGTGCGGCAACTGCAAGAGGACCATAATCGGAGCGTACTGCTACGACTGCGGCAGGAGGGCCACCGTGGAGCCGGTGTGCACGGTCTGCGGCAACGTGGGAGACTT